>JBAWZJ010000164.1:0-5136 GCA_037143085.1 Parachlamydiaceae bacterium
GGTATATTGGGGTAGAGGGTTGTCTGTTGAGGTGGTGTGGAGAGAGTATTTTGCTGGTGTAAATCGGATTGTAGTAGGAAATATGGTCTAGTGTTTGAAGGCTCCTCAGAGCCAAAAGGGGATGGATTCATTTTTTTGTTAAACCTATTTATTAAATCTATTGCAACTTGACTTGTAAGACAATCGCTGAAAAAGCGCCTATTCGGTACGGATTCTCAGTAAGAATCGGTCCGTTATTATTTTCATAAATATCCGCTGGCGAAGGGGTAGCTGTATTGACAACCCATTGCCAGTTTTTCATGTGGGGTGCGGGGGGAATATGAACGGTTTGTGCATGGTCCTCAGCATTGAATGCGATGTAGAGGTGTGGGTCGTTTTTGTGATCCTTCAATGTTAAAGCAACGAACTGTATATTATTGTTCCATTCAGGTTTAAAAGGTTCTAGTCCATGCCAATCGATATCATTGTTTGTTAAAAATGTTGTCCGTGATAGCATCGGATGTTCTTTTCGAAATTTGATCATCAGCTTGTAGAATCGGTTAAACTCGTGATTTTTCTCTAATTCATTCCAAAGGAACCAATTCAACTCGTTGTCTTGACACCAGGTGTTATTATTCCCTTTCTTAGAGTGTCCATACTCATCTCCCATCGATAACATCGGAACACCTTGGGATAACATCAAAGCTAAATGAAAATTTCTCATTTGCCTTTGTCTAAGATCTAAAATTTTGGGGTTTGTTGTGGTTCCTTCAACTCCACAATTCCAGCTCTCGTTATCGTTCGTCCCGTCTCGATTCTCTTCCCCATTATCTAAATTGTGTTTTGTATTATATGAAACAAGATCGGCAAGAGTAAATCCGTCGTGGCACGTGACAAAGTTAAGGCTGGAGCATGGACTTAGATTACCGTATAAATCGTCAGAACCGCAAAGACGCATAGCAAATTCACCACTACTCCACGATGTTTTTTTTATGAAACGCCGTAACGTATCTCGGTATTTCCCATTCCACTCGAGCCAGCGAGATGATCCTGATCGTGTGGCTGTTGCAGCAAAGCTGCCCACTTGATACAACCCACCTGCATCCCAAGGTTCTGCAATTAGTTTTACATTGGCGAGGATAGGGTCTTTTGTGATGGCTTCAATCAAGGGGGCATTGTCAATGGGAGTTCCATCTGATGCTCGTTTTAGTGCTGAGGCCAGATCAAAGCGAAATCCATCTACATGCATCTCGGTAACCCAATAACGAAGGCTGTCAATGATCATTTCTGATACGATAGGATGATTTGAATTGACAGTGTTACCACAGCCCGAGTAGTTTAGATAAGATCCTTTTTTATCTAACATGTAGTATGTTGATAGGTCTATTCCTTTGAATGATAAGGTGGGGCCTGTTTTACCCCCTTCGGCCGTGTGGTTAAATACAACATCGAGAATTACCTCTATGTTTTGTTTATGAAGAGCTTTTACCATCATTTTAAATTCACGAATCGCTGCTCCATGTGCATTTATTGATGCATATCTATTCATTGGGGCAAAGAAATTAACGGTTGAATATCCCCAAAAATTGCAGTTTCCTCTTGCCGTTGAAGGGTGGGTTTGTGAATATTCTAATTCATTAAATTCGTGGATAGGTAGCAATTCAACAGCGTTGATGCCAAGGTTCACAAGATAGGGGATTTTTTCGATGACTCCGAGAAATGTACCCGGATGTTGCACTTTGCTTGAAGAATCAATAGTAAAGGCCCTGACATGCATTTCGTAAACAATCAACTTATTTAATGGGATATGTGGAGGCGTATCTCCCTCCCAGTCAAAGTCATTATCAATAATTGCTTCACCAAATGGAAGATAATCAGACTGTTGAGATCCCCATATATTTGTCGTTGATGTACTTTTTGCATAAGGGTCGAGAAGGAATTTTTCACTTTTATTGAGCTTAGGGTTAATTCGGTAGGCATACAAGCAGTCAGAAGGGGGGCTTTGTACACAGATGTGCCAAACATTACCTGTCTTATTAGTTATTGGAGATAAGGGGATTTCGTTTGAAGGTAATTCTGTTGTTCTATTTATAAAAACAAGAGAAACTTCTTTTGCCGATGAAGAAACAATCGCAAAATTTAACGAGCCCCCTTGCATTGAGACTCCAAGAGGGAAGGGAGCTCCTTGAGTTGTTATCATATTAAGATTCCCTTTGTTATACCGAAGGTGATTCAAAATTAGAAGCGCCAAATTTTGAATTACGTTCAGGATATCCGCCATAGCTGACAAAGCTGGTCCGAAACCAAATATTGAACATATGGGGGTATAATGTAAATTAATAATTTTTCAATTTTTTGAGCTTCGCTTCATTTGTTTTGCTGCAAGTTATTCGTCATAAGTATGTTGCGATTTCTTTGAGAGAACTGTTTAATGTTTTGTTTTCTTTTTTGATCTTTTCAGCCACTTTTATTGCTTTAAAAAGTGTTGGCGCTTATAATAATGAAAAAGTGGATGCATAATATTTTCGGCCATCGCGCTAGAATCTCGATGCACCTCTTGAGTAGTTAGTGGCAGCTAGGATTGATTTTTTTTCAAGTCCGAGTTCTTATGAGCTGTCAAGGGGGGCTAATAGTCGATGTTTGAGAAAGAGTTGGCATTAAAATTGCAATAAGTTGGATTGAAAAAAAGTTAAAAGTTTAGGTGTCTAAGGGTAAATAACCCAAATAGACACCGCAAGTAACCTGTGGAGGTTGGATATGTCTTTCGAAAATGCAAAAGATAACCTTAAAGAGTTTGGGAAAGAGCTCGGTCTTGAAGGTTTGGAGTTTGACGAGAACAACACGTGTATTCTGGGTATTGATGATGAGTTTTCTTTACATCTTACCTATGAGCCGAACTCAAAAAGATTGTATCTTTACTCGCCTCTTTTAGATGGTCTTCCTAGAGATGACAAAACTAAATTGCGTCTTTATGAGCGCCTCCTTGAAGGCTCAATGCTCGGCGGTCAGATGGCTGGCGGTGGTGTTGGTGTAGCGTTAAAAGAAGAGCTTATTCTCATCCATTGCACTATTGACATGGAGTATGCCGTATCATCTGCTTTGAGAGCGTTTGCTCCTCTCTATGTTGAGACTGTAGAAAAATGGCGAAAAATTTGCTCTGAAGTTTCTGAAGGTCGCGATGATGCTTCGAAGTCTTCAATGCCACACCAGGGGCTTCCATCTGGCGGCAAGCAAGGACAAGGGTTCATCAAAATTTAATCGGTTTTGTGAAATCTTTTTCACAGCCGGTTTTTGAAGATTTTAAGGTGGGCAGATTTATGTTTGGCAAACATCGCCGAGCGTGGTTCTGCCCATCTTTTTTCATGACTTTTTGTTAAAAGGTTCACTTTCAAGCCAGCCACACTGCGCATCTTTGAATCATGCGCATCTTTGAATCAATAGAATTATGCTGACCCACTATTACTGCTTATTTCATCCATCACATTATGGGAAGCTTGGTGCTCCCCCTTGTATTCCAATGCTAATTTAGACAATTGCTCTGTCGTAGGTTTACTATTTGGTAGTGTTTTGTCTGAAGCCCATTGAAATAGTTCTTGAATTTTAGATCTCAACTTTGCCAACTTGGCAGCATCATCTTGATGAATATTAAAATGTCCTGTACGAAAATTATATCTTAATCTTGTCGCCTCAGGAACAAGAGTGCCAGCAGCAGCAACTGTTTTGCTATCGTTCAATAAAAATTCAGAGTGAGTGTGTCTAGATGTAAAAAATTTCCCATTATCGAGTTTTATTATTTCGTCTCGCGGTAAAACTAAAATCTTAATATTTTCAGTACCATCGAAAGCTTTCTCTCGGACCACACCGAAAATGTATTCCTTATTTAAATCTAATTTCTGTTTTAGTTGAGCCGTCAATTCTTTTGGTCCCCCCTTAAATAGGGGATCTTGTCCATATTTACTAGTCAAATCTTTGTGAAATTCATCATAAGGACGCTGCTTAAGTTTCTCTTCAGATAAGCGATACCCTTGTTCGGTATCATCCCATACAAGTGTATTGTGGATCGAAGGTATGGCTTTAATAGATGCTATAACGCCCTCGTTCATGAGAGTTAAAAGATCAGCATGTATTTCAGTAAAAAACTTCGCGTTATTTTTCTTGGCATCGGGTAATTTATAAGGGCGCTCCTTCGATCCGTCAGGTTCTAGTTTTACCCGATCGGTTAAAGAAGTTGGTTGTGGTAAAATTTCAGGATTAAGCAATACGTTCGAAGCTGTTGTAGTTTTTGTGTCGGATGGGTTCTTAGGGGGAATCTTGCCCGCAGGCAAGAAAATATTTTCGTCGGATGATGGTTGATTATCAGTAATTTTGTGATCATTCATTTTAAACCTATAAATCAAAAAACTATCAACAAAAATTAGTTTGGATTTTTTGTGCTGTTTTGTTTATAGTTTAGTGTTTAGTTTAATTATTAATAATAAAAGTATATCTGTCAAAAGATAAATATGCTTTTAATATATCATGAAGAAATTGTAGTTTTTATATAGTTTGGCACTCAAAAGAGAGGAGTGATGGAAAAGCGAATCCCGGGGCTTTGAAGCAGCTAAAAAGTCCAACTTTAAACAAGAAGCAGTAGATACTGTAAAAGCAGCCAATGTCGGCAGCAATATCAGCAGTGCTTATGTCACTCCGATGAATAAATAGCGTCGAGGGTAAGATTAGCCAATATGACCCTCGACGCGATTTATTCAATCTTGGGGCTTTGACGCGGCCAAACAGTTCATCTTTCAACATGAAGCAGTGTATATTGCTTTTGCGAATTTTCTTTTCATAATGAGGTCTTCTAGATATAATCCGAATCTCAGTAACTCCGACGCGATTCAAAAATTGAATCCGATTTTAGAATTATACCGAATGTGATTTAAAATACGTTTGGTTCAATAAAATTTCAGCCTATAAAGAGGATATCATGATCATTGTTCAAATAGCAGGACGTCTTGGACGTAAGCCAGAAACCCGTTTTACACCATCGGGACAAAAAGTCACTTCATTTTCAGTGGCGACAAATGTGCGCAAAGCCGGTAAAGAGGAGACTGTTTGGTGGCGTGTTACTGTTTGGGGTGATCGTTACGATAAAATGATGACATATCTCGATAAAGG
>JBAWZJ010000165.1:0-5135 GCA_037143085.1 Parachlamydiaceae bacterium
CCTTGAACGAGAATTGTCCCACTAAGAAGCCTTTCCCCCTCTTTTCTAGTTAAAGGGATAGCCTCCCCGGTAATCAAGGATTCATCACAAGCCCCTTCTCCTTCGATGACAATGCCGTCAAGAGCTATTCTTTCTCCTGGAAAAGCGACTAAAATATCGCCAACGCCAATTTCCTTCACCAATACAAAATTTAGTGAACCGTCAGCTTCACGACGTCTCCCCCGTCGCGGAGATGATCGAGAAAGCCGCTTTAACGACTCTTTGGCCGAAAATTTTGCCCGCGACTCGACAATCTTCCCTAACAATACAAAGACAATGATCACTGCCATGGAGTCATAATAAACTCGGACCCCCCCTTGGAACATATCGACGAGCGATGCAATCAAGGCGCCGCCAACACCAAGAGCAACAAGCGTTTCCATCCCTAGGATCCCCATAGATAGACTATTTACGACCCTACGCCAAATCGGCCATCCGCTATAAAAAACGACAGGCAATGAAGCGGCAAAAGAAAGCCAAGCAAATAAAGGACCGTAACCTTCACCATCATAATTGAAGTATGTTGCATAAAGTGGATAAGCAAACATCATGATATTTAATGAACAAAATACCGCTACACCAAATCTCAGATACAAACTTCTACTGACAGCCTTTTTCTCTCCAGCGTCTAAAGAAATAGGAATATATCCAAGAGATTTTATTAGAGTTAATAGCTTATCTTTTGAGATATGCCGTGAGGAAAATTCAATGGCAGCCAAATCGGTCGCATAGTCGACGACACAATTAATCACCCCTTTCTCATTCAACAGCATCAACCGGATGATCTCTGCACACGAAGGACACCACATTTCAGAGATCTCGACATAAAATTTTTCCCGTTCTTCCTCTCGCACTTCTACCCTATTCCTTCTAATTTGATCCAAAAGGGTCGGATTTGAGATTAATCCTGAACGGAGAGCTTGAATAAAAATTGGATGACTCTGAAAGCCTGCCAACTGATTTTTCGTCGACAATATACTAAAGACAGCATGACACCCTGCGCAGCAGAACGCGTTAGAGCCTTCTAGAATCGGGTGACGATGTAACGGAGTGTTACATAGCGTACACGCCTGTGCAATGGCATCTGAAACAAGCATTTTTGTATTCACTTTTACTCTAAAAATGGTATAATATACGGAGAGGTATTTTTATGAAACTTCCGCTAGCCTACTACGGCGCCCCAATTTTACGCAAAAAGTGTAAGCGTGTTGACAAAATTAATGACGAACTGCGTCAACTGATTCATGACATGGAGGAGACAATGATGTCTCTTGACGGCATCGGCATTGCCGCTCCCCAAGTGCATCACGACCTAGCTCTATTCTTAGTCCGTGTCCCGAAAGAAACAGAATCGGGAGAACCTGAGGAAGAGCAAACTATGGTCTTCATTAATCCAAAAATTCTTGAACATAGCGAAGAACATTGGTTCCGAGGCGAAGGATGTTTATCCATCCCTAAAGTTTATGGAACTGTCGAACGCCCACTACGGATTAAAGTTGAAGCTACAGATCTGAATGGATCGCAATTTGTCCACGAGTACTCCGATCTGGAAGCCCGGGCCATCATGCATGAAAACGACCACATCAACGGTGTCTTATTCATCGACCGGGTCCAAGGAAAAGAAAGGCAAGAACTAGATTCTGCCTTACGTGCCATCAAAAAGAAATACGCTAAATAAGAGTACAGAAAATCATTCAAAAGTTGGCATCTCTAACGCGCCAACTTTTGAGTCTCGTTCTGCATACTTCATTCGAGTGTTTCTACCGGAAATTGTGTTGTTTGAACTTGCTTTGAACGGCCAAAAGAAGCTGTCCAAAGAGAAAGAATAATGCAAGACACAAAGAAAATCACGGCCAACCAGCCGGTAAATGTCTTCAAAACATCCGCTGTCGATGTCCCAAAAAGCGAGTCGCTAGCTGCTCCGCCAAAGGATGCGCCGAGGCCGGAGCTTTTGCTCTCTTGAATTAAAATCACAAGACAGAGGACAACTGATAGCAAAATGAACAGAACAATAGCTGTAAAATATAAAAAAGTTCCCATTTTTTTTCCCTTATGCGGAGTTTTGCAAAAGACTCAATATTTTGTTGAATGATTCCAAAGACAACGAGGCGCCGCCAACAAGTAACCCGTCAACATCGGGTTGCGCCATGAAGATACCACCATTTTCAGCATTTGCTGACCCTCCATAGAGAATCACAACCTGTTGCGCTATATCCTCTCCCCACTCTTTGCCAACTACCTTGCGACAGTAGGCGTGCACTTCCTCGATAACTTCGGGCGTGGGTGTCTTACCGGTTCCAATTGCCCAAACGGGCTCATAGGCAATGATTGTATGCAATAGATCATTTGGTTTCAAGCCTTTTAAACCATTAATCAATTGGGCTTGCAAAACTGCATGCGCTTTTCCCGACTGTTCTTCTGTTTCACCGATGCAAAAAACAGGTTTTAATTCAGCAGCAAGAGCTAGCTTAATTTTTTTGTTTAAGACAGCGTCATCTTCATGAAATAACCGGCGTCGCTCGGAGTGGCCTATCAAAACAAAAGACGCCCCGGCATCTTTTAACATACGAGAAGAGATTTCTCCAGTAAAAGCTCCCGAATCTTGGTCAGAGGCGTTCTGCCCTCCAATTGAGATGGTCGTACCTCTAGCGGCTTCTGCTGCCGCTTCGATCATTGTAAATGGAACGGCAAGGCCAACCTGACCTGTCTTATAAGACACTCCTAACCCTAAACCAGAGACAAAACGGCGAGCTTCGGGTATAGACATGTTCATCTTCCAATTACCGATCACAACTTTTGATCTCATCTTTTGCCTCATAAAACCTTGTAAAAAACTAGATTAGTCATATTTTTCATGAAACTCAACCTCTTTTTTTCCTATTATTGATTTATTATCCTGATTTCTATACCTTCTTATACCTATGAACCCACAAACAATTGCAGATCCTCCTGTTTTGACCGTTTCACAGTTAAGCAATGCGATCAAACATTGCCTTGAAACGACGTTTCCTCTCGTCTGGCTCCAAGGAGAAGTCAGCAATTGTAAACCGAATGTCTCAGGCCATCTTTACTTTTCACTCAAAGATCAAAATGCGCAGATCTCCGCTATCATGTTCCGCGGCGATGTGGCATCATTAAAAAGTATTCCAAAAGATGGAACACAGGTCATTGTGCGGGGTGAGGTCAATGTTTATCCTATGGGGGGAAAATACCAGATGATCGTTCGGGAGCTACGACCGGTCGGCTTGGGAGAGCTCCTCTTGAAACTCGAAGAGCTCAAAATCAAACTCAACAAACTGGGATGGTTCAAGAAGGAAAGAAAACGACAACTGCCAAAATTTCCTAAACGAATAGGCGTTGTAACGAGTCCTACAGGCGCTGCCATTCAAGATATGTTGAACATTTTAAATCGACGATACTCCGGATTTCACCTAATCCTAAACCCTGTAAAAGTCCAAGGCGAAGGAGCAGCCCAAGAGATAGCGCAAGCTATCGAACAATTCAATACATACGACCTAGCAGATGTATTGATCATTGGAAGAGGTGGCGGAAGCATCGAAGACTTATGGGCTTTTAATGAAGAGGTTGTCGCTCAAGCGATTTTCAATAGCCGCATTCCCACAATTTCTGCCGTCGGTCATGAAACAGACCACTGCATCGCCGACTACGTCGCCGACGTTCGCGCTCCAACTCCATCTGCTGCTGCAGAAATCGTTATTGCAGAGAAATCGCAGCAAATCACGCACCTAGCGCAGCTACATAAACGAATGCAACAAACGGTAATGCAATTGATCCGTCAGGATAAACAACGTTTAGCCGGACTAACCCGCCACCCCTTTTTCCAAACACCTTATGCTCTTCTCGGGCCGAAGATGCAACAAGTGGATATGATGCGACAAGAACTCGATGATATGATAAAACAACGAGTAGCAACACAACTTTTATTGCTAAAGGGGAAGAAAGAGCTACTGAAGTCTTTAAATCCCCTCGTCCGGTTAGGCCATTGTCGAGAAAAGCTAATTTCCCTAGACAAGGATATTCAAGCTGCTATTCAAAGGCGCTTCGAAATATTGCGACTTAAACTCAAACACGTAAAAGAGTCTCTTGACACAGTAAATCCAAAAAATCTATTAACAAAAGGGTACTGTATTCTCTTTTCTAAAAAGAATTTTTCAGCTATAACTTCAGTACATTCTGTCGAAGAGGATGAGCAAGTAAGGATTCTACTTTCCGACGGTAATTTGAATGCCACAGTTAATAAGGTCCAATGACAGACGAAATCACCTTTGAAAACGCCTTCGCCCGCCTAGAAGAAATTTTAGAACGGATGAACTCGGGAACTGCCACTCTAGACGAATCTCTCAAGCTTTATGAGGAAGCTGACCGATTGATTGGCAAGTGTAATAAACGTTTAATCGACGCGGAACGAAAGATCGAAACTTTAATTAAAAACCGCGGCGGAGAGCTAGCTATCGGCACCGATCAAAAACCAATGACTCAAGACTTTACAGCCTCTCCTTCGCCAACCCCGAGATCTTAATGGACGAAAAATTTCTTCCTAACATCCATTCTCCAATGGATTTAAAAAAACTTTCTCCATCACAACTTGTTGACCTTGCCGCTGAAATCAGGGAAAGAATTATCGAGATTTTATCGATTAATGGTGGGCACCTAGCGTCGAACCTAGGGGCTGTTGAACTATCAATAGCTTTACATAAAGTATTCCACTCCCCTGACGATAAGTTTATTTGGGATGTCAGCCACCAGACATACACACACAAAATGCTGACTGGACGAAATGACAAATTCCAGACAATTAGAAAACACAAAGGATTGTGCGGCTTTAGTCATCCGAAAGAATCCCCTCACGATCATTTTTTAGCAGGACACGCAGGAACAGCCTTGTCCTTAGCACTTGGCGTCGCAAAAAACCGCGATCTTACAGGTCGCAAAGAGCATGTGATTCCAATTATTGGAGATGCGACTCTTACGTGTGGGATGTCCTTAGAAGCGATGAATAATGTTGCGCGCGATTTGAAGCGTTTTATTATTATTCTGAATGACAATGCCATGTCCATATCAAAAAACGTCGGTGC
>JBAWZJ010000166.1:0-5106 GCA_037143085.1 Parachlamydiaceae bacterium
GGCCTGTGCTGGATATCCTTTGGGTAAAATCACCCAAGAGTTGGGCTGGACAGGATTTTTCTGGGCAATGGCAGGTTGTAGCTTGATTTCTATTTTATTATTGGTTCCTTTGTGGAACATTAAAAAAGCCTCCCCTGTTGAGGGAAAATCCGAATTACAAATTTCTAACGAACAAGAAACAAACGCAGCTTGAGTTGCTAAAAGAGAACGCTTATGTGGGTACCACTTCACGTCCATTCACAATACTCTATCCTGGACGCTTCGGCTTCTGTCGATGCCATTGCAGCGAAAGCAGCTGAGTATGCGATGCCTGCCGTCGCACTAACGGACCATGGCAACATGTTTGGTGCGATAGATTTTTATAAAGCATGCAAAGGGGTCAAGGTTAAGCCTATTCTTGGGTGTGAGCTTTATGTTGCCCCTTACGCAAGAAGCGATAAGAGAAAGCGGGAAGGGACAAATAAAACAAGCTTCCATCTGACCCTCCTAGCTAAAAATCTGCAAGGATACCACAACCTGTGCAAACTCTCGTCTATTGGATTTCTAGAAGGCTTTTACTACAACCCACGGATTGACAGTGAAGTTCTAGCAAAGCACAGAGAAGGGCTTATCTGTCTTTCTGGGTGTATCAATAGCTTAGTCGCTCATGAGGCTCTTTTTGGAACACATCAGACGCTTCTCGAACAGGTTAAATGGCATCAAGAGATTTTTGGTGAAGATTACTACCTCGAGATTCAACGACATCGAATGACTTCCGAAGATATTCATGCCGACGGGATACACAAAGAATCTTGGCTCTACCAACGATATGAAGAGTATGTTCAAAAGCAAGATCGAGTAAACAAAGCATTATTAAAAATTGGCACAGAGTTAAATATCCCTATTGTCGCAACAAACGATAGCCACTATATCGATAGGTCTGATTGGAAAGCCCATGAGATTTTATGCAACGTACAGTCAGGAGAGCCGTGTGAAATCTGGGAAAAAGATTCTCAAGGAAACCCAAAATTCCGCGTAGCAAATCCGAAACGTGAAACTTACCCTTCCCACGAGTATTATTTTAAATCGCCTGAACAGATGGCGGAGCTTTTTTCCGATATTCCAGAAGCGCTGTCTAACACCCTTAAGATAGCAGAAAAATGCCATGTCGAGATCGACTTCAAGACGAAACACTACCCAGTCTACATCCCTCCTGAATTAGAGGGAAAGCCATATACAAAAGAAGAACAAGCAAAGGGATCAGAAAAATTCCTCTGGCAACTTTGTGAAGAAGGAATAGGCAAACGGTACACAACGGAACGGCTAAACAAAGTCCAAGAGATTTATCCAGGACAAGATCCCCTAACTGTCGTGCGGGAACGCCTAGCTTATGAGATGAACGTCATTGTCCCTAAGGGGATGAGCGACTACCTACTGATCGTGTGGGACTTCATTAACTGGGCCAAGAAAAATGGAATTCCTGTGGGACCTGGGCGCGGATCTGGTGCGGGATCGATCGTTTTATACCTGATCGGCATCACAGACATCGAGCCTCTCCGCTTTCATTTATTCTTCGAACGATTCATCAATCCTGAGAGGATCTCCTATCCCGATATCGACGTTGACATCTGCATGGATAGGCGGGGGGAAGTGATCCACTACACATTGAACAAGTATGGTAAAAACAATATTGCTCAGATTATTACGTTTGGAACAATGAAAGCAAAGATGTCCGTTAAAGACGTTGGCCGTGTGTTGAGCGTTCCACTGGCAAAAGTGAATGAGATTGCAAAGCTCGTTCCTGAAGACCTAAATATCACCCTTGAAAAAGCTCTTGAAAAAGATCCCGACTTAAGACGGATGTACGAAGCGGATGAAGATGCTAAACGAATTATTGACATCGGACAGAAACTCGAAGGGTCGATACGGAACACGGGAATTCATGCAGCAGGGATCATCATCAGTGGTGTTCCTCTAACGAACATTATTCCTATCTGCAATGCTAAAGATTCGGAGATCCCCGTCACCCAATATTCGATGAAACCGGTTGAGCTTGTCGGGATGCTTAAAGTCGACTTCCTCGGACTCAAAACGTTGACAGCAATCAAGATCTGCGTCGATTCCATCAGGGAAAATACAGGCCGTGATATCGATTGGGTTAACCTTCCTCTCAACGACAAGGTCACATTTGACTTATTAAACCAAGGCAGAACACTGGGCATATTCCAATTGGAATCCGGAGGCATGCAGGACCTGGCACGCAACCTCCATTTAGATAAATTTGAAGAAATCATCGCTGTCGGCGCACTCTACCGCCCTGGCCCAATGGACATGATCCCCTCATTTATCAACAGAAAGCATGGGCGTGAACCGATAGACTACGACCACCCATGGATGAAAGACATTTTATCAGAAACTTATGGGATCATGGTCTATCAAGAGCAGGTGATGCAGATAGCCAGCAAGCTTGCACGTTATACCTTAGGAGAAGGGGACGTCTTGCGCCGAGCCATGGGAAAAAAAGACATGGAACAGATGGCTCAGCAAAGAGATAAATTTCGTGAAGGCGCCCTAGAAAATGGTATTGATACCAATACATCGATGCGCATTTTTGATAAGATGGAAAAATTTGCGTCATATGGATTCAATAAATCGCATGCAGCAGCTTACGGATATTTGTCTTATGTAACGGCATATTTTAAGGGTAACTACCCAAAAGAGTGGATGGCAGCTCTCATGACATGCGACAGTCATGACTTATCGAAAGTGGCAAAATTTATTAGAGAATGCCAGCCTATGGGTATCGCCATTCTCCCGCCCGATGTCAACGAAGCTGGACAAACATTTGTTTCGACACCGAAAGGGATCCGCTTTGCTATGTCGGGAATTAAAGGGATAGGAACAGCCGTTGTAGAAGCAATCCTCGAAGAAAGAAAGCGTGGCGGGCCGTTTAAAAATCTGTATCAATTCTGCAAACGGATCGACACAAAACGTGTCGGTAAAAAAGTAATTGAAGACCTCGTCGATGCTGGATGTTTTGATTTTACCGGATGGACACGCGATGCATTGAAGCACAGCGTAGACCCTATGTTTGAAACAGCAGCTAAAGAACAAAAAGAGCAGGCAGCCGGTGTTCTAAGTCTATTTTCTCTCATTGGCGATACCGCGGAAGCACGCTTTTCCAAACCACCAGAGACCAAAATCCGCCGCACTAAAATGGACATCCTTTTAAGGGAAAAAACACTGATGGGTTTTTTCCTTACAGGACATCCGATGGACGCCTACCAAGACATCTTAAAACGGTTATCCTGCGCCCCTCTTCATCATATTGAAACAAGCAGTAACGACGGTGTATTCCGTTGTGCTTTTATCGTTGAGGGAGTACAGACTAGAGTTTCGGCAAAAACACAGAAGAAATTCGCTATTTTAACGATTAGCGATGGGATGGACCACTACGAACTCCCCATCTGGTCCGACCTTTACGATGAGAAGAGCCAGCTTCTGCAAGAAAATCAGCTATTGTACGCTGTCATTCAAGTCGAAAAAAAGGAAGGGGAAACTCGGTTGTCATGCAAATGGGTTGATGATCTATCAAGAGCCGATGACAGCATGGTTGAAGCATGTGATTTAGCCTATGACAAAGCAAAGCATCAAAGTGCTAGATTTGCCCACATGAAGGCTGCAGCACCAAAAGGGACAACATCCGTAAAGAAAGAAGAGGTCGACACAAAAATGAAAGTCAGCGCCAAAGTCCCTGGACCAATTAAACTGAATCTGGATGCCAATGCCATCCGATTAAGCCACATCCTCAAGTTGAAGCAACTGTTTGAAAAACATCGAGGCAGCACCCCTCTCCAACTAGATTTTACCGTGAATGAGAAGGTCATTGCCGCTGTGCATATTGACCAGACCTGGGGCGTGATGGCGACACCTGAATTTGAAAAAGAACTAGAGAGCATCCCTGGGTTATACCGGACGTGATTCAAAAATAAAAACCCGACTTGCGCCCCTAAATCACATATGAATTTAGGCATCGAGAGCGACCCTCAATGTAAAATGAATCAAGCGGAAATTATGACTGAGCCAATAACTGCCGTCTTGTTTTTTAGAGTTTTTTTTCTCGAGCAAGATGTTTAAGGTTTATCATTGATAAAACCTTATTAGAATTGCTCCACAGAGTTATCAAAGACAGTAAAAATTTCTATGAGTATTACAACCATACCATTCAACGAGAATGCAAATGTATGATCACAAAAGATGTAAAAAAAAATTCAAGTCAACTTTAAAACGCATTTTCCTTTAGCAATCCGACTCTACAGTAAATGTTCACGGGACCTGTAAATTCAGCATAGCAACTGTTAAATTTGCGTTTATTGGTACCTATGAACATTTACACTCCACATTGCGTGTAATTCAAAAAAACTCTATTAAATACTAAAAAATAGACATTTAATTAAAACCACAATATAATTAAAACATAAAATTAGATTGTTTTCTGTAAGTTATTGACAGCATTTTACTATTTAGAATTATTTGGCTTTTTTGGAATCAGGGAGGTTTTATGTTTGATCCTTCTTCGGGTGTCGATCCTTCACAAAGGAATGAATCACACTCTCCTGATCCATCAAAACAATCGGTTCTTTCTACAAAAATAGTTCAAAAATGCATCTTAGGGCTTAGCACTGCCTACTGTTGGCTTAATATTACCCTCAACACGATTTGTTCAATCGCGAGAGCTTTCACGCTAGCCAAAATTTTCCAAATTTCAACTGGAACCAGTGTAGATAAAAGGATAACGAAACTTTAAAAAGAATTAAAAACCTTAAAAAAGTAATAACACCCTTGAACAGTAATCGAGGGAAAGGAGTCTTTTATGGTCACACCAAAAGCCCCTGATAGCCCAGATAGTGCAATGAGTCTATCACCTCTTACAGGACGGAAGCAGGCGCCCGCAGACTCAAGAATACCAATGCCATCGCCTGCTGGTACCACGTCCGGATCTTTGGAGACAATGTATTCTCAAGTAAGAAAGGGAGATCCAACCGACCCAAAGGGAGATCCAACCGACCCAGTGAGAACAGTAGCCGCAAGAGTTTTTTTACCACAGAATCCAAACCCTTCTGTAGC
>JBAWZJ010000167.1:0-5012 GCA_037143085.1 Parachlamydiaceae bacterium
AATAGCTAGTGCGTAAGGTGAGTTAATTATAAAATATTTTTATTTTATAAGAAATATTTTTATTTTTATTGTTTATCGTGCATTTTTTTTTCTGAGATTTTTTGGAGGCGTCGTCGTTCGCTCCATGATAGAGAGTTTTCTCCATAGCGAGAGATTTTTGCTAGCATGGCGTCGACAAAAGCATCATCATTGGCGGGTTGCTGGTAGGAAGAGATATCAATGATTTTCCCCTCGTCTGAAAGAGGAGGTTTTCGGCGACCGGCTATCCCAATTTTGGTTAACCAGTTGTCAAGAGGTTGAGTAAGTGCAAAAGGGCTTCGCCATCCCCAAACGATTAGCGAATAACCGTAGCCGATAGCGATAGCAGCAACATAAAGGAAAAAGAGAGAAAGGCGCCAGTGGGCCAGCGCGATGAGCATCAAAGCTCCGACAACGACGGCGACGATTCGTTTTGCTTTGAAGGGGATGAGAAAGAACAGGTGGATTTCTGTTTCAGCAAAGGCCATAGCCCAAACAACAACGATTGTTAATAGCGCCGGTGTGATCCCGCTAACCATTTCGTATTGTCCAGTGATCAGCATCGATAGTAAGCTGAAAACAGCGGCGGCGATGCCTCCGAGGAGATAGAGTTTTAAAAACGATTTTTTTCCGATCGCTTCCATCACAGATGTTCCAACGACCCAAAGAATATACATATCGAAGAAGAGGGCTGTAAAGAAAGAGAAAGAAAGACCTTGATCTGCTGGGTCTCGAACGAAAAGGCATGTCAGCGGCTGCCACAGATACCAGTGATGGAGCCCCCACCAAGAAAGACTGAGAATATTTTGAGGGCCAGGGAAAATCCCGAACATATCGAAAAGTTCTTGCGTTCCTGCCGAAAAAATGGAAATCAGGGACGTTGCAATGATAAGGCTTTTAATTGCCTTTGGCGTTATTATCGGTCCGATGGATGAGGATGAGAAGTAGTTCATAAGATCAGGTTATACAAATTTCAGGAAAAAAGTGCGAGAAATAAAAATCTCCTTGTTTTAAAAGAAAATAAGTCTTATCCTAGCTCTCTTTGATCATTAAGATTTAGGGCAACCCGCCCGAGCGAATTACATTTTTGGAGAAATCATGAAGAAAAACGCCCATCCTAAATACCAACAAGTCCTGTTCGTTGACTCGTCTACAGGATACAAATTTATTTGCGGTTCTACAGCGCAACCGGAAGAAAAAGGAACACACGAAGGTGTGGAATATCCTATGTACCGTGCTTCTATATCTTCAGCTTCTCACCCGTTCTTCACAGGAAGCAAGCAGCTTCTCGATGCTGAAGGTCGTGTCGATAAGTTTAAGAAGAAATACGAGGCAGCAAAAGCTCGCGCTAACAAAGATTCTTCAGAAGAAGGCGGAGAAGAGCCAAAAGAAGAGCTAAAAGAAAAAGCTAAAAAAGCTCCTGCAGCTAAAAAAAGCGTTAAAGCAAAATAAGTTTCTCGATAGGGCCTGCCTCAGTTCTTCATTGAGGTAAGGGCTCGTTAGGGAATACTTGTTGCATTTGGACTGAGCCAAAGCCCCTGGGTTGAAGCGATCGAAAACAACCCAATATTAATGGGGCAGTTTTCAATCGTTCAACCGAGGGAGCTTTCGCACAGTCCAAGTGCAACAGGTGTTCCCTAACGAGCCCGAAACCTATCTCTAGTTTAACTATGAAAAAAAAGATCGCCACTCTTCTTGCCCGCCTGCACGAATTGGAAGCCGTTCTCGGTCATCCAGAGGTGTTTTCTGATCAGAAAAAATATCGATCTCTCACTCAAGAACACGCCTATATTTCCGAAATCAAAACCATTTGGGATCGGATTCATGAATGTCAAAAGCAATATCAAGACAATAAATCCCTTCTTTCTACTGAAAGAGACTTAGATTTTGTTGAAGTTCTTCGTGAAGACAACGTTCAACTCGAAGCCGAAATAGTAGTTCTAGAGGCAAAGTTGCAAAAACTCCTTGTTCCACCCGATCCAAATGACAGCCGTAATACAATTGTTGAGTTGCGCGCAGGTACAGGGGGAGATGAGGCGGCGTTATTTGTTGGCGATTGCATGAGAATGTATAAGCTTTATGCAGATAAAATGGGATGGCGTTACGAACCGCTTTCATGTACTGAATCGGAGAAAGGGGGATTCAAAGAATACGTTATGGTCCTTTCGGGGCCGAATGTTTATCGTTTTCTCAAGCATGAGGGGGGGACACATCGGGTTCAGCGTGTTCCTGAGACAGAAGCTCAGGGGCGTGTACATACATCAGCGATCACCGTCGCTGTCCTTTTAGAGCCCGATGAAGATGCCGAGGTCGTGATTGATGAGAAAGATCTTCGTGTTGATACTTACCGTTCTTCCGGTGCCGGGGGACAGCACGTTAATACAACAGACAGCGCCGTCCGCTTGACTCACTTACCTACAGGCATTGTTTCCTATTGCCAAGCGGAACGAAGCCAGCACAAAAACAAAGAAAAAGCGCTTCGTTTGTTAAAAGCTAAGATTGCCGAAGAAGAACAGCGAAAAAAACACGAAGCAATATCGAGCAACCGCGCACAGCAGGTTGGCAGCGGTGATCGATCAGAAAGGATTCGCACATACAACTTCCCTCAGAACCGCTTGACGGACCATAGGATCAATTTAACGAAATACAATCTAGACCACGTGATGGATGGCGACCTTGAAGATGTTTCTACTCAGCTTGTGGCACATTTCCACCAAGAAAAATTGGACGGGTAGCACGTGCACACTGTAATTGAGATTCTGAAGTTGTCGACGGAGTTTTTAAAGCAGAAAGGGATTGAAAATTCGCGAAGGCAGGCAGAAGATCTTCTTGGGGATGCCTTGGGCGTTGGGAGAATGGGGCTTTACCTCGAGCATGATCGCCCTTTGACCGAATCGGAATTGAACAAGTGTCGCGAATGGCTCAAACGGCGAGGTAATGGGGAACCCTTACAGTATATCGCCGGGAAAGTTGAGTTTTTTGGGTGCAGTCTCATTGTTACGCCAGAAGTGTTGATTCCGCGTCAAGAGACAGAGATATTGATCGATAAGATAGTTCAGAAGTTGTCTACAATCGATCTTGAAGGGAAAATTTTGTGGGATGTTTGTTGTGGATCTGGGTGTATCGGTATTGCCTTGAAGAAAAAGTTTCCAAAGCTTCACGTGGCACTTTCAGATATATCTGCTGAGGCTTTGGCTGTTGCTAAAAAGAATGGGATCGATAATGACGTTGAAGTGGACTATTTTTGTGGTGATCTGTTAGTTCCATTTGCCGGCAGACGGGCTGATTTCATCGTTTCAAATCCGCCTTATATTGCGGAAAGAGAATATGCAACACTTGATATTGAAGTGAGAAACTACGAACCTAAAGGCGCTTTGATTTCAGGACCGACCGGCTTGGAATTTTATAAGCGTTTAGCAGAGGAATTACCCTGCCACCTGACCCCTAAAGGGAGAGCTTGGTTTGAGATTGGGACAGGTCAGGGAGAGGCGATTAAGCGACTATTTTCCAGTCCGTGTTGGGTGAATTGTGGGTTCGAGTTGGACTGGTCTGGGAGAGAACGATTCTTTTCCCTTGAAATTGAATGATTTTTTAAGTATCATTACCGGAAATATTCGAGACTTGGTGTTATGTTTGGTGCTTTAACAGAAAAAATGCAGAGTTTACTCTCGAGAGTTGCTGGCAAAAAGAAGCTGACGGAAGATAATATTGCTGAGGCCGTCAGCGAAGTGCGCCTTGCTTTGCTCGAAGCTGACGTGAATTATGGCGTTGCAAAAACGCTCATTAAACGTATTAAAGAGAAAGCTTTAGGCGATGAGCTGATTAAGTCGGTTACTCCAGGGCAGTTGTTCATCAAAATTGTACATGATGAACTTGTTACCCTGATGGGTGGAAATGAAGCTACCTTGGACCTTAAGAAAAGCCACCCTACAGTGATTATGCTCTGTGGCTTGCAAGGGTCCGGTAAGACGACTCAGTGCGCTAAGTTGGCGAAATATTTGAAAAAACAGGGTGAGATAAAAGCTCCTCTTTTGGCAGCGTGTGACTTGCAAAGACCGGCCGCTGTAGCACAGCTGCAGACACTAGGACACCAAATAGGGGTTCCAGTCTTTGTTCTTCAAGGGGAAACAGACCCTGTTAAAGTAGCTAAGGCAGCCCTAGCGGAGGCTAAGAAGAACGGAAACGATCTTCTCATCGTCGACACGGCAGGGCGCCTGCATATTGATGATGAATTGATGCAACAGCTTGAGAACATTAAGGCTGTGGTCAATCCTTCTGAGATTTTGTTCGTAGCTAATGCGACGATAGGCCAGGACGCTGTCAATACCGCAGCGGAGTTTCATAAGCGGATGGCAATCACTGGCTCGATATTGACGATGCTTGACGGCAATGCGCGTGGCGGAGCGGCAATATCTATTAGGGAAGTGACAGGGCAGCCGCTAAAGTTTGAAGGGGTAGGAGAAAGGGTTGACGATATCCAACTGTTCCATCCGGCATCGATGGCCGATAGAATTCTTGGAATGGGCGATACAATCAACCTCGTAAGGAAAGCCCAAGAGCATATTAATGATGAAGAAGCCAAAAACCTGGAAAAGAAAATCCGGACGGCAACGTTTACCTACAGCGACTATTTAATGCAGATTCAAATAGTGAAAAAAATGGGGTCGCTTAAGGGGTTGTTGGGGATGATGCCGGGAATGAGTAGCTTGAAAGATATGGACTTTGATGAAAAAGAGTTTTTCAAAGTCGAAGCAATCATCCAGTCGATGACACCGATGGAGCGGATGGAGAAGTGTGAGTTAATTGTTCCTCGAAGAAAGCGGATAGCCAAAGGAAGCGGCACCTCGATCGACGATGTGAACAAACTCGTAAAGTCATTTAAACAAGCGAAGCAGTTTTTTAAAAACATGCCGAATATGAAAAATTTAGAAAAGATGATGGGAGGATCCCTATGGCGTTAAAAATTCGGTTGCGACAATTAGGACGCAACAACC
>JBAWZJ010000168.1:0-5004 GCA_037143085.1 Parachlamydiaceae bacterium
AAACGACATTCAATACTGTAGATTGATGTAATTTGGATGATTTTCGGTAGAACATATAGAGTTATCCTGTCTACCCTGCTTATCTTGAGATTTTATTTTTTGATTAAAAATTCATTTTGTAAAGGCGAGGAAGGTTACAAAAAATCAGACCTTTTGCATCACTTTTATTGATGGAACCCTTGTTTTTCAGGGTAGTGTGCCGCCGAGGGCTTTGATGAGCTGGATTGTGGATATGAAGCGAAGACCCTGCATGTTGACGAGAGTGCTGTCGGATTCTGTCTTTAAAACTTCGTTGTTAATGACTTCTAAATAATTTGAAAGACCTTTTTGGTAGCGGTTTGACGATAGTTGCGTTCTTTTATTTGCTGCTTTGGCCGAGATCTCATAGCTGCGATACTGTTTTGTTTCCATCTCTAAGGTGACTAAAGAGTCCTCAACCTCTTGAAAGGCTATCAGCACCTGTTGTTGATAGTCGTTGGAGGCTTCGTTGAACAGAGCATATTGCAGATCCAAATTCGATTTATTTCGTCCTGCATCAAATACAGTCTGTGCGGCACTCGCTCCTAATCCCCACAACCGGCTTTTCCAGCTAAGAAACTGTACTAAATCGGGGCTAGAAAATCCAAGGGCTCCGGTGAGCTGAATGGAGGGGAAGAAAGAGGCGTACGCTACCCCAATCATGGCATGTTGAGCTGCTGCTGTGCGTTCTGCCGCACGGATGTCGGGTCTTTGTAGGAGAACTTCAGATGGGAGGTTTGGGCAAATATTGGGAGGGAGGGATGTTAGAGGTGTTCTGTCGAGATGGAATAAAGAGGGAGGTATTCCGATATAGACGGCAATGGCATTTTCTTCGATAGCGCGTTGTTGAGAAATATCGTAGTAAGCTGCTTCACTATTGCTTAAATTTTGTTCTGCGGTAAGAGTGTCCTGTTCGTTCACTATCCCTTTCTTAAAACGCGATTGGGTGAGTTGTAGGGCATTGCGCATGAGTGAGACATGATATTCCGCGATAGAGAGCTGAGCATCGAGGGCGCGTAGTTTATAATAAGCGACAGCGAGGTCTGCTGTGAGTGTAAGTAGGGCAGATTGCAGATCTTCTTCACGAGCCTGTGCACTATATACTGCGGAGTCGTACTGCCCGCGCAATTTTCCCCATAGATCGATTTCATAGCTCATATTCAGGGGCATCGTGTATTGAAATTGATGTATGCGATAGATTGTTGGAAAAGAAGCTCCCGGGGCAGTGCCGAATCCTGGAGGAAGGTACAATTTGAATAGTTGAGCAGAGTCGCTGTATGTAGGAGCTAAATTGAGGTGAGGGTAGAGAGAGGAACGATCGACTCCAACAATGGCGCGTGCTTCTGCTACTCGGTCGAGGGCTGCAAAAAGCTGAGGGCTTTGCACGATAGCTTGTTGTTCCAGGCATGAGAGGGTGTCGTCATTGAATATTTCCCACCAAAATGGAATTGAGGCCTGGTCATTGGGACAAGACGGTGCACTCTTCCATTCTTCGGGGGTCTCTACGCAGGGACTCTGATATGTTGGGCCAAGACGGCATCCCCCACAAACAATCGACAAGAAAAAGATAAGACAAGCAACACGTAGGTATTTCATGAAGCCAGAGTAAAAGCCTTACTATTTTAAAGGCAAGTGAAAGACTAGGTCACTCCCTAGTATTTGTTTGCTCTTATTGAGTTTTGCAATTCCCTAAGGGATTTTTCCCATTCTGAATCTTCTAGTTCATTTATTTGTTTTTTAATGTTCTGTTTCTTTAATTTGTAACCTGCCACTGAAATGAGTTCTTGTAGTTTAGTGTGTTCGCTCATAGAGGCTGGCGAGTGTTCTTTTTCAAAGAAGAGGAGGTACGCTTCTTTTTTATGTATATCTACATCGTGTTTACTGACAATACGAATGGAACTGTCGTTACATTCAAACCAAAAGGGTCCACGTTTAACGAAGGCAATATAATGTCCTTGTTGTGCTGTTCCTATATGAATGACAAAGCTTTTTAGTTTGTATTGCAGCTCACTAGCCGGTTTACCGTAAGCAAGCGACATGTCTAAGAGGTCTGTTTCTGGAAGAGTTAGATGAGTTTCTATTTTTCGAACTGAATTGTTTTCAAATGATAAACGGAATTTCTTGATTTGAATCGGTAATATTTCCTTAGGCTCTCCTACTAATTGGAAGGTAGCATCATGACTCGAGCTTGCTACAGGAGCCCCATCGGGTTTCCATTCAGTGTTTGTTCTTTCTATTGAGAATTTTCTATTCACAAGTTCTTGCAAATTGTTTGTTTCGGGTATTGGGTCTATGTGAACCATTTTATAACCGGGAACCTGATGCGTTGAAGTGTAGGTTACTCCTTCAATTTCAGTTTGGCGGATGGTCGATTCAGTGTATGTCTCTCCCAAGGTGTAGATTAATCCTTCTACAAATGCCGCAGCATCTTCTTGACTGCCAAAATCCGCTAAAAAATCGTTAATTAAATTTGTTGTCCTTAGTGATTCGTTAAGGCAAAGATCCATATCTTGTAAATGGTTAATATTAGGGTTCTCGTCATTCGCCAGTATTGCTAAACCTCTTAAAGTTTTAAAAACCAAATTTCGTTTTGCGAAATCTTCTTGTGATTCGTCTGCCGCTTGAGTGATTGGTTGTTCTAGTTTTCGGGCGAAAAATGGAAATGCAAATAAGGCTTGGAGTGAAGCTAATCGGTAACAGGCATTGCCTGAATTTGGGATTCCGCAAGGAGCTTCATTAGGGTCATAAACTGGACGTAGAGCAAAATTTGGAGTTTCAACCTCGGCAGAAATTTTCCTATATTGAGGAGTACTTAAGTATTTGTCGTTTATGAAATTAGGGAGTTCTGCCATTTTTGAAAAATCGCATTCTTGATCAATTGTGGTGCGGTTAGGTTGTTTTTGAGGATCACTAATTTCTGAATCTTCTTTAGGAGTATGGGCTGAAAGCTGGAATTGTGAGCTCGGTTTCTTTTTATCAATTTTTCGAATAGTGAAAGGTTTTTTAGGGGTGTTATCAACAGTTTCTTGCTTTCTAGCGCGTTTTTGTTCAAAAAAAGTTTCAACAAGTTCAGGGTTTGATGGGGGAAATCCTTCTAGGGACTCGGCAAAGAGTAGGTCGAGATTATTAAGAGCTTCGTTGTCGATTGTACAAAAAAATTCAGGACCAAAATAACCAGTTGGATCTATTAGGGGAAAGGATGGAGGAAAAGACATAATATCACCATTTTAAATATATTAAACAGATATTGTATATTATTTTAGTTTTTTTGTAAATTAAAAAGGTTCTTGTTTTTCGTGTTAATTTTTGAATTATTTTGGTTAATAAGTATATAGAACGTCATTCAAAAGTTGGAAACTTTTGGCTAGTGTGAAAGCTCCCACGATTGAACAAATCGTGTTGAGGGTAATATTAGCCAAATAACCCTCAACACGATTTTTCAATCCCAGGGCTTTGACGCAGTCAAAAATTCCAAATTTCAATTGGAACCAGTATAGTCTCCCTTGAAAAAGCTCCTTTTTCAGGGGAGACTAAATAGAGCCTGAGAAAAATTCCTCTTCCAACCTAATAAGAAAGATGTTATGAAATTATCCTCTCTATTTTGTACACCTTTGAGGAATATCATGACTGCTAATTTGAGATCGTTCTTTCTTTTACTGTTGTCCCTGATGGTTACTGTCGATCAAGCCTTTTCCTTAGAGGAAAAAGTTCCGATGCATGGTGCCACCTTCGTTGATGACTCCAGCACCTACAATCAAGAGCAGGTTGCGATACAGCTAGACTCTATTGTAAATCCTACAGAATCCCAGTCTAGATTTCTGGATCGACTTGCGAGTTTATCTCTAGCCAGTATTCACCACGACCTAAACCAACTGTCGGGGCAGCAGCATACAGCAGATTTGTTCATTACCGACTATATCAATAGGCAGTTTATTAGACGTTTGTACGATCCTCTTCGGTCTATGGTATCAAAAGATCCTTGTCATGAAGAGTGGTACGAAGTTGAAGAGGATTATCGTTTTTATCCCTGGGGTATTGATATTTGGGGTGAAGCTAGTGGCAGCCGGTTGTCGCAAAAAGGCAATAGAAATGAGATAGGTTTTAAGGCGGACAGTGTTGAAGGAACCATTGGCTTCCAAAAGACATTTTTGCGTGTTTTCACTGTTGGGATTGCCGGTTCTTATGAGTATGACCATGTGCACTATAAGGTTGGAGGGACGGGGAATATGAACTCCGTTTTTGGAGGTGTTTATGGTTTGTACCGTCCATCTCGTTGCTATGTTCTTGCAGATATTGCGTTCGGTTACAGTGTTAACAAGTTGCGCAGATCTGTCAATATGGGCAAACCTGACGATGGCGAACGTATTGAGTATAGTATGCACAGCAATCCTAAGACAACAGAGTTAACATTCTATTCGGAAGTTGGAGTCGATCTCAGCTGGGAAGATCTGCTGATCCAGCCATTTTTTGGTGTTGAGGTTGGGAGGTACCATCGAGAAGGACTTTCTGAGCATGGTGCGGGTGATTTGGATGTGAAGATAAGAGCGAGAGATAGGACATTGACAAGTACTCGCCTGGGAGTTCATTTAAGTTGTGGTAATCTTCCGTCGAACATGGATATCAGCATAGATTTGGCATGGAATTACCGTTGTACCCCATGCTCTAATGAAATGAAGACCGAATTTTCAACATTTGGTTCAGACTTTATTATTGAAGGGATTCCATTGACTCGCAACTATTTTGATGGAGCGTTGACCTTGAGAAAAGAAATTTTTTGGGATTTAAGCTGTTATGGAAGGTTTTCCGGAGAAGCATGGAAGGAATCATCAGCTTATACCTTTTTGCTAGGCGTTGAGAAAGCTTGGTAAAAAACCTCCATACTAGTGGATAATAACGTTTGGCGCGATTTCTGGCTATTGAGCCATCATTGCGGTACATGTTCACGGGTGCTTAACAAAATCGCCACGCGATTTTCTTAACCACCCA
>JBAWZJ010000169.1:0-4943 GCA_037143085.1 Parachlamydiaceae bacterium
GAATTTAAAGAAGGGCTGTTTGAAGTACAGGATGAAGGAAGTCAACTGTTGGCTGAACTTATTCAGGCAAAACCCGGAGACCTCGTCATGGACTATTGCGCCGGTGCAGGAGGAAAAACATTAGCTTTTGCCCCGAAGATGGAAAATACTGGTCAGATTTTCCTCCATGATATTCGTGAACATGCCCTGCAAGATGCCCGCAAGAGATTGCGCCGTGCCGGAATCCAAAACGCCCAGATTGTCATTGATGATGAGAAAAAACTGAAAAAATTAAAGAAGTCTATGGATTGGGTTTTAGTCGATGCTCCCTGTACAGGTACCGGAACATTGAGGAGGAACCCCGATATGAAATGGAAATTGGAGGAGAGGTTCATAGAAAAACTCAAAGGGCAACAACGGATGATCTTCGAAAAAGCTCTAAGTTTTTTAAAACCCGATGGACGGATCGTTTATTCCACTTGCAGCGTATTAAAGGAAGAAAATCAAGACCAAATGGAGCATTTCAAAACCACATATAATTTAGAATGCGCAGAAGTAGCCTTTGAGTCCATCCCTATAATGGGTGGAATGGATGGTTTTTATTCATTCATTGCCAAGCGTCAATAACAATTGACATTTAATGTTTTACTTATTAAACTGGCCACTCTACAAAAAAATTGTTAACCCTCTCAATTAGAAACATATAAGAACAAAGAGAAAATCATGAGCGCAATTTCGACTATAGACATGACGATTAACATTAACAGCAACTCATTTTCAGCTCACTCAGCCTTTTTGGCTGGTCGTCGCGTTGTGCATGAAGCAAAAAACAAACTAGAATCTGTGGTTGAAGGCGTTTTTCATGCCCTTGGAGACCTGTCCGATACAACAACCGAGATGGCTTCTGTTTGTCGAAAAATCTACCAATACCACTTGAACTTAACCGAAAGCTTAATCAAGGCTCCGCAGAAGTTCTCAAAGCTTTCAACGATTTTAAGTGCTTTTGTCGATGTTATCGATGGCGTTCAGTTGATAGGGGATATTGAATATTTCGTTCAAGCAAAATTCCGTGAAGACTCTTTCGTAAAAGTAGCAGCTCGCGTTGCCACCTTTGCTGCGGATGTTGGAGGCACTTTAATCTGGCTGCAAAGCATGGCTTTCATCAATCTCAGCAAAGCAGCAACGTCGATCGGCAATGCTAGAACATTCAGCTTTGTCCCTAAATTGTTGTCCTCTATTCCTGGGTTGTGCAATATTCCTTCGCTACAAAGCGCCGCACAAAAACTGGGTAAAGAGCGAGTGTTTAGCTTTGTCGCAAAAGTTTCGCCTACTTTTGCCGTGCTCAGAATTCTTGATATCATGTATAGCTTTTTAGCTATCGATGCAGGACAAAGACTTGCTCAAGCAAAAAATCAAGCGCAAAAAATTAATGCGACTATAGATCTTTCCAGTTGTGCCACAGAGTTGGGTTTGAGTGTAGCCGTTCTCGCTGGTGCAACTAACGCTGTAGCGTTGGGAGTTTTAGGCGTTGTATCGATTGGCTTAACTATCTCAAGCCTTCTTTATAGAGCAGCTCATGAAAAAGATATTTGCCAAGAAAAACCGCCAACAACGTGGATCATCTAATTTAACGCGCTGCGCAAAAATAACTATTTAACGCATAGGATCATATGTCAACAGTCACTCAACCTACAGACCCCAACAGTGGAACCAAATTCATTTATACAGCGTCATGCACCCCACCATCGCAATCGATTCCTGTATTTACAATTACAAGACCGGATGTTTTAGAGAAGGTTATCAAGCAAACAACACGCGTTTTTGACGCTTTTCTTGCTATCACAGGAAGCTTGTCCCAATCAAGCTTGCTTTTGCTTGAAAACTTACGTAATAGCATTGTCGTATTTGATTCCATTAAGATTTTCGGCGCTACCAAAATGTTGGTTTGCGCAGATACTAAAGGTAAATATTTGCTAACGAATCCGGAAAATACGTGGCAGAAAAAAGCTGATCGAATTTGCCTATTTTTCCACTGCTGCTTTAAAACATACAAGGGTATTGTTAAAGTCGGTTTGGCGAAATATGGCGCCTTAGCAAAAAATGCCGTCGGGAAACTCCCCGTTTTCCATCTCGCCATGGATTCATTCATCCTCGCTCAAGGATTTTTTGGTGGCTGGGATAGTGCTTTAAAATTACCTAAGATGAATAAAAAATTGAAATGCGCTGAAACGCAAATAACAAAATGGGAAGCACGTCCTTTTGATATTTATTTATTAAAGCAAAGTCAAGATCCTCAAACATTTAGTAGATATGCTGCAAGATACACTCAGAAGAATGTTTCGATCAGCACAAAATTAGCTGAAAAAGAAGCTTTAATCCAGACGGCTCCAAAAAATAAAATCAAAGCTATTCAGAGTGAGATCGCTGAGCTCAATACAAAGAAAATCAAAAATGAAATAAAACTAGAGTTCATTCAAAAAAACAACTACGAAGGTCTTGTAAACCACCTTACAAAAGCTCCAATCGAGACGAAAGTAAAGAAATGGGAATATGAAAAGCAAAATGCGAAAATTCAATTAAACGGAAATTGGCTGGGAATTGCTGGCACAATAGGCAAAATTGCTGTTGTGACCTTGGCGTTAACACTAACAGCGCTAAATTCCTTTACGCTTCCATACACACTCTCTCTTCTAACCTTGGGATTTGTTGTAGACTCAATCGGTTTGGCGAAAATATTCTATGGAGAATACGAACGTCCTGTGAAAATCACAAAAACACCCGAGCCTATTTTCGTATAACAAGAAAAAAAGCGCAAAAGTCATCGTACTTTTGCGCTTTTCATACCTAAGAAAATAAATATTCTTGCATAACCAAACATCTTCATCACTACAAATCCATGAATGGCTTGCTGTCACTCTATTAATTGGTATTCTCGGAAGCATCATTCTTATTTCATCGTTCCACGAAAAAAAGAGCGAGCCTCAAAAAAAATCAATGCTTGATGGTATCGACATCTTAGTTAAGGGTGCTGTCGAATATCCAGGTATCTACCATTTTCCAACAAACATTCGAATACAAGATTTATTCGCTATCGCAAAAGTCAGTCCGCTTGCTGATCTCAGTAAATATAATAACGAAAATACGATCACAAAATCCCGAGCACTGAATATCCCCTCAAAGGCAATGATTACAATCAATGTCAGTGGAGCTGTAAAGAATGGAGGAGTGCTCGCTTTACCTAAAGGAACCCGATTACAAGACCTTTTAAGCATCCTCGAGCTCGAAGAAAACGCCGATATTGAACCTCTGCAAAAGAAACGAAAGCTTACGAATGGCGAGTTAGTTGTTATTAAAGCCCTACTTGCTCCTTAAATCCTGCAAGCATCGGGTTAAACAAATTCCTGCTGACGCCACGCTTCATAGAGAACAATCCCTACAGAAGTAGCTAAATTAAGACAACGAGCCTCAGGTTTCATAGGAATCGTAGCAAAACGTTCCGGCCATTTTTTTAAAAAATGTTCTGGCAAACCCGATGTTTCGGAGCCGAAGATCAGGAAATCGTCACGAGTATATTTTAACGACGTATATTTCTGATCAGCCTTGCTTGAGAAGAAATAAAAATTATGTGGAGTTTGATCCAGCAACAATTCTAAATCATCAGCAAATGACACATTTACCCCTTCCCAGTAATCGAGACCGGCACGCTTCAACCACCGATCTGTGACACTGAAACCAAGGGGACGAACCAGAAGCAGTGACGATCCTGTCACCGAGCATGTCCGGACAATATTCCCTGTATTTTGGGGAATCTGTGGCTGGAATAAGACTATTTTCATTTTGAACTGTGATCAGTATATTCAGTATTAAATCAATACGAACCAACTTGAGATCTTCGATCCTCGGGAGTTGGCACACTAGAAATGCCGACTTTTTGAATAACATTTAGTATAACTTTAGGAAAAGCAACGCATTTTTTTGCGTTGCTTTCTCCTTTGGAAATCTATTTTTTATTACTCTTAGCAGGAATTGCGGCTGGAGCAACTGTTGGTTCTGCATCAAAACCTTGAGCATCTTGATCATCACTCTCGAGATCTTCATCAATCTGAGACTGGAAAGCATCAGCAGTGTCTTTTTCTGGAGATTCCGCTTTAACAACCTCTATGTCGAAAATAAGCAGCGAATTTGGAGGGAGCTGCCCTGTTGTACCATATCCCATTTCAGGATGTACAAAAAGACGTCGTTTTTCCCCTTCTTTCATTCCTGCAATCCCTTTGCTAAAGCCAGGAATTGTTTGGTCGATAGGCACAGTGATTGGACCGCCAGCAGCCTCGGAACTACCGAATACCGTGCCATCCATATATTTACCGGTGTAGTTGATCATTGGAGTGCCATGTTCAGGAACAACAGCGCCTTTTCCTTCTTCAAGAAGCGTATACTGGAGCTTTCCTGGGACAATTTCTACAACGCCTTTTGCTTTTGCATTTTTTTCCATAAAAGCATTGGCTTCTTCCATATTTTTTTCTGAAACAGCAGTCACTGCTTGCTGTTGAAGTTGTACCATTACTTTTTCATATTCTTCATCACTCATCGGTGAAGGTTTGCCAGCAGCCCCTTCACGAACACCTTTAACAACGCCATCGACATCGAATTGAATCCCTGCTGTGTTCAAACTTTTTCCAATAAAATTACCAAGAGCTTCAGAAACTTTTTTCATATCCATATTTTTGACATCGACAACGGGTGCTTGTTTTTTGTCTGTGGGTGTCGAAGGACCACATCCTACCATTGCTGCCATTACTGCTGTAATAGCGACTAAAGAGCATTTTTTTAATGTTGACATGTTCGATTTCTCCTAAAATAAAGTGAAGCTCCAGGTTAGAGGTAAGGTTAATTTTCGTCTACAAAAATTGTATATAGTCCTTCCAACTGAAAGTTGGACTTTTTAAGTCGCAGCCAAGCGTAGT
>JBAWZJ010000170.1:0-4942 GCA_037143085.1 Parachlamydiaceae bacterium
GTATCGTGGAAAACCGCTGTTTTGAGAACTACTGTCTGTTCTCTCCGGATTAGAATCACTGTATTCTCTATCCGAGTATGATTCTCTATCCGAGTATGCACTATCCGGACTTCCTCTTCCAGAAAAGGAGGGAGAAGAGCTGAATGTCTGTGGTGTGATGAGCAATGCAATACGACCTGCTATAGCACTCAACTCTGCCCCCGGTGGAATCAGTTCAATTAAGGCAGAAGTTAGCTCGGGATTGTTTTGTATATAATTTTGGTTAAGTTCTATGTTATGAAAAAAAATCTTCAGAGCCTCTGGATTTATTCCGATTTGGTTGTCCTTAACGTGATTGAGAAAGTCACGGTCCCAGTAAAGTCTATGAATATCTTGGATAGGCTCGAATTCGTGATTTGTTGGATACATATTTTAAACCTTTGTTTGTTTTTAATATACATACGCTGTTTTTAGTTTTATTTTAATTATAATATTGTTTTTATTATTGTATATATATTTATTTTTAAGTTTGTTTGTTTTTTGTCGTTTCTCTCTGGCTCGTTTTATTTTTTTCATAGAAAAGAGTTGACCTTCCCTACAAAATATTGGTATAGAGTGGTTCCAGGTGAAATTTGAAAAATTTTGGCTAGCTTGAAAGCTCCCGCGATTGAACAAATCGTGTCGAGGGTAATATTAGCCAGAACGGGATTCAAAAATTGGCATTTCTAGTGAACCAAAATCCCTGGAGATCGAATATTGTAAATAGTTGATAATGACTAATTTGCGATGTTTGAATTGCGGATGTTTTCACTAGGCTAGAAGCGCCAGTTTTTGAATTACGTTTGGTAGAAAGGATAGTAGAATTTTTTTTGGGCGGAAACGAATGAATAATGTGGAAACTGTAAAGGCTTTGAAGGAAAGAGTTGTCGGTGCTGTCATTGGAGAAGTCGATTTTCTTGGCCAAATAACCGTCGAGGTTAAGAAAGAACGTCTTAAAGAAGTTCTGACGTATCTTAAAAACACCTCAGGTCCAGGATACGAAGTCCTCATGGATTTAACAGGGGTTGACTATCTCCATCCCACTAAAAGGACAAAGGTTGTTTATCTCCTGCATAATCCCACAACATTTCACCGCATCATTATAACCGTCTTTGTTGACCGCAATGGAACCCTCCCCACTGTAATTGATTTGTGGGAAGGTGCTGACTGGTATGAAAGGGAATTATATGATCTTTTTGGGCTGTACTTTGATGGACACCCGGATCTTAAAAGAATTTTGATGCCCGACGATTGGAAAGGGCATCCTCTCCGGCGTGACTATGCGCTGACTGAAGAGCCTGTAGAATTTAAACATGGTGTTAAACCAAAAGTACCCTCTGAAGTGATCCCCTATGTCAAAAACTTTTCACGACATTGATGAGCTGGAGAGATCCGGCGAAATCATGGAACTCAATCTCGGTCCTCAGCATCCTTCGACGCATGGTGTGTTGCGCGTAAAGCTGCGTCTTGATGGCGAAGTTGTCATATCGGCAGAGCCTGTGATAGGCTACCTTCACACAGGTGTTGAAAAGGAGTGTGAGACTCGCACGTACCATCAAGTATTTACTCTTGTTGATCGATTAGATTATCTTTCAGGCCCATCCGAAGAGCAAGCTTTTGCTGCTACTGTTGAACGATTGATGAAGATTGAAGTGCCGGAAAGAGCTCAGACACTCAGACTTCTTCTCCTGGAATTGTCTCGCATCGCCAGCCATCTTGTATGGTGCGGCACTAGCGCCCTCGAATTGAATATGTCATCAGTTTTTATGTATTGCATGGCAGAGAGAGAGAAGATTTTAGATCTTTTCGAAGAGATCTCAGGTGCTAGGATGTTTCCTTCATGCTGGCGCATTGGCGGTCTATCTAGGGATGTCACCCCTGATTTTGAAAAACAGTTGAGTTCTTTCATCGCAGATTTCCCAAAGACATGGAAAGATTTGGATAACTTATTAACCGATAATTATATCTGGTGCGAACGGCTTCAGGGAATCGGGGTGATCGATAAAGAGATGTGTCAGCAATACATGTGCACAGGTCCCGTCATCCGGGGATCTGGTGTTCCGTATGATATCCGTAAGGTTTATCCTTATCTAGGCTACGAAAATTACCGTTTTGATGTTCCGACATTTCCGGAAGGTGACTGTTATGCCCGCTATAAGGTGAGGATGGAAGAAATGAGGCAAAGTTTGTCCCTTGTGGAACAGGCAAAAGCTAAGTTAAAGCCAGGTCCTATCTTGATCAGTGACCGAAAAACTGCTCTTCCTCCACGTCATGAGCTTGCTCGCAGTATGGAAGCTGTTATTCACCAGTTTAAGTTGGTCAGCGAAGGGATTCATCCTCCCGAAGGTGAACTGTATAATTGCATTGAATCAGCCAGAGGTGAGCTTGGTTGTTATTTGGTTAGCGATGGAAGCAATAAACCTTATAGACTAAGGGTTCGTTCTCCTTCGTTCCCCCATGTAGAAGTGATTAGAAAAATATTACCAGGATTGTTGATATCAGATGTCGTTGTCGTCATAGCGAGTGTTGATCCAATCTTGGGAGACGTAGACCGTTGAGGAATTATGCTGAGTGACAAAATAAAACAATCGATTTTAGAGCTGCAAAAGCGTTATCCAGAGAAGCGTTCGGCTTTGATTCCCGCGCTACATTTAGCTCAAACCGAAGTTGGTTATTTACCGTTAAACATTCAGAAGGAAGTAGCTTTTCTCTTCGATATCGACCCAAATGAGATTAATTCCATCGTTAGCTTCTATGATATGTTTTTCGATAAACCTGTAGGTAAGCATATCATCCATATGTGCAAAAATGTTTCTTGCATGCTGCGCGGAGGCGATGGTCTGATGTCATCTTTATGCCACAAACTTCAAATTAAACCGGGCGAAACAACAGCTGATGGGGAATTTACATTGATTCCTTCTGAGTGTCTTGCAGCATGTGACAAGGCTCCGATGATGCTTGTTGATGACAAAGTTGTAGGACCGGTCAATGAAGGCGATTTAGACAAAATTATCGAAGAAGCAAAAAAAGGGCATGGGCATCCGTGTCCTGTTGCTCATCCTGAGGTGCATCATGGCTGAAATGCGCATCCTCACACAATATATCGATAAACCGGGGCAGTGGAACATTGCCACCTATGAGAGTCATGGCGGCTACCAAGCCCTTAAAAAAGCGATTCCTCATATTACCCCTGAAACAGTTATCGAAACCGTTAAAAACTCGGAACTTCGTGGCAGAGGCGGTGCCGGATTTGTCACGGGAGCTAAATGGGGATTTATTCCAAAAGATCCTTCTGTTCCAAAATATCTCGTATGCAACTCCGATGAGAGCGAACCTGGAACATTCAAAGATCGGTTATTGATTGAACATGATCCTCATCAGGTTCTCGAAGGGATGATTCTTACAAGTTATGCGATCGGAGCCCACAAGGCTTTTATCTATTGCCGCGGGGAATTTTATGAGGGGATCGCCAGACTACAGAAAGCTGTCGTGGAAGCAAAGAAAGCTGGGTACCTTGGAGATAATATTTTGGGCTCTTCCTTTTCCTTGGATATCATTGTCCACCCTGGTGCAGGAGCTTATATTGCAGGGGAGGAGACTGCCCAATTAAACTCTTTGGAAGGGTATCGTGCGACGCCAAGACTGAAACCTCCCTTTCCTGCGATTTCGGGGTTGTACGGAAAACCAACAATCATCAACAACGTTGAAACATTATCAAATGTAGTCCATATCGTAAAAAATGGAGCTGACTGGTTCAAGGGGATAGGAAAACCAAAAAATACAGGGACGAAGATCTTCCAGGTAAGCGGTCATATTAGGAAGCCTGGTTGCTACGAATTTCCTTTAGGGGTTTCTCTACGTACAGTTCTTGATGCGGCCGGAGGAATGATGCCGGGGCGCCAATTCAAAGCTTGCTATCCCGGGGGCTCTTCTTGCACAGTGTTGACGGCTCGGGATCTTGATATTACCATGGATTTTGACGCGCTAGCAGCACGCGGTTCTGCTTTGGGAACAGCATCGATCATCGTGATGGACGATTCTGCAGACATGGTGAAAGTTGCTGCGAGGTTGATGGAGTTTTATCAAAACGAATCGTGCGGAAAATGTACTCCCTGCCGCGAAGGAACGCGGTGGATGGTACAAGTGCTTCAAAGAATTGTGGCAGGAAAAGGGGTATTTAAGGATTTAGAAGTGATCAACCAAGTCTGCAACAGGATGGCAATGACATCATTTTGCCCTTTGGCTGTTGGAGCGGCACCTCCTGTCATTAGCGCTATTGCTGAATTTAAGAGTGAATTTGAAACATATATCCGACGCAATCCAAATGCTGAAGGCACGCCGCCGATGCCGATTGCTTATCCATATGAGGCGCACAAATGATCAATCTGACGATTAATGGCATCCCTACTACCGTTTCCAAAGGAACAACTGTTTATCACGCAGTGACACAATTAGGCATTAATGTTCCTATTTTCTGTTACCAGGATCGGATGCCCCCGTTTGGCGCTTGCCGTGTTTGTCTTGTGGAAGTAGACAAAATGGGAAAGCTGCAAACATCCTGCACTTTGGAAGCGACAGAAGGAATGGTTGTTAATACGCATAGCTCTAAGGCGGTAAAAGAGAGGGAAGGAATTCTTGAACTACTCCTCATTAACCACCCTCTAGACTGTCCCGTCTGTGATAAAGGGGGAGAGTGTCCTTTACAAGATCAAGCGCTAGAATTTGGTCCAGGAGAAAGTAGGTTTTTCGAAGAGAAAAGACATTTCTCAAAACAGCTTCCTTTAGGTCCTGTGTTAATGCTTGATCGGGAACGGTGCATTGCTTGTGCCCGTTGTACCCGTTTCGGCGATATCGTTGCAGGCGACCATGCGCTTGAATTTGTGGATAGGGGCTACCGCACAGCAGTGGGAACTCCCGGGGGAGG
>JBAWZJ010000171.1:0-4933 GCA_037143085.1 Parachlamydiaceae bacterium
ACTTTAACCTATTTAAGATATTTTTTGTTTTGATACCCCTTCATCTTTGCGATGTTCTATCCCCAGAGCTTTCACGCTAGCCAAAATTTTCCAAATTTCAACTTGAACCTGCATATAGTAAAGAAAAAACTTGAAGATTTCTCTGACAGATGTTAACTAGGTATTAAACAGTTAAAATTTCAAAACATTATTTTAGGAGAACCGTGTATGAAGAAATTAAAAAAACAAGACTTCAAAAAATTAGCTCTACTCGGGCTTGCTAGCGGAACAGCAATGGCTGCTCAAGCAGTGGCAACAGAACAAACAAACAATATTATCGATTCATCCCAAACTCTAGCTTTCAACGGATGCGGCGGCGGCCGTTGTGGTGGACACTATCAAGCTTACAGAAATACACCGCAAAATAATTACTACTACGACAATTCCGGTGCCGGAACGAATGGTTGCAATGGAGCTGCTCCTTCACAAGGAACAGTTCAACCTGCTCAACCTACTTCTGGTTGCCATAACACATCAGCTTCACAAGGGCAATCGCCAACAGCCTACAATCAACGTAGCTCTTACTACTATAACCAACAACAAACCCAACCACAAACAAGCTGCGCTTCTGCACCACAAACAAGCTGTAACGGAATGTCTCAACCTAAAGGTTCTGTACAACCTACAACACCATCTTCTAGCTGCGGCGGCGCTTCCCCTTCACAAGGGCAATCACCAACAGCTTACAACCAACGTGGATCATCTTACTACTCTCAACCTCAAAGCGGCTGCGGAGGACAGACATCCAACAACCAAAATCCTTCCTATCCTCAAATGTGGCAATCAACACAGGCCGCACAACCACAAACTAGCTGCGCGGCTCCAAGCAAGCCTCAGCCTGTAACACCTCCATCTAATAACGGTGCTGGAGTTGCCCCATCACAAACACAAGGATCTTCTACTTACAACCAACGGTATAACCAATGGGAAACAGCAGATAACGGCAAGGCTGCTGCAACTACAGCACCAGCAATAACCGAAAGCGATCTGATGTCACAATTGAACATTCAAGGAAAATCCTCATACCAAGCACTTGATGCATCCGGCAAAGCAATGGCATTGAAAATGGCAAGCCAATCATGCAAAGGACAAAACGAATGCAAAGGGATGAATGCTTGCAAGACTCCAACCAATGCATGTGCTGGGAAAGGCTCATGTGCAAATACAGCAAAAGGACCTTTTACTGATAAGAATTTGGCTGTAAAAGTTGCTGCTATGAAAATGGCAGAAAAACGAACAAAAGCGTCTTCTTCTAAATACTAGAAGAAGTGGTGCCATCGCCACTCGAACTTCATATTCGAGGGCGTGGCATTTTTATAATTTCAAATCGATTTAAAGGCATCAAAATGAAAACAAAAAACATGAAAAAGCTCGCTCTAATGGGGATCGCCGCTGGGATAATATCTACAGGAACTGATACCTTAGAAGCAACCCAGAACGGAAACTTTATCAACCTCGACAACGTGATCGCTAAACCTTCATGCAAAGCACACGGAGGATGCGGTGGAACAGTAGCATCAAGAGACATCGAATCGGTAAACCTCGATAACGAAGAAGATGATGATGATGACTCAGAAGAAGATAAAACCGACGACAATTCCTAACAGAACACGCTAGAAACGCCAACTTCTAAATAACGCTCGGTATTTTTTGTTGGCTTTCTCTAAACATTTTTGACATAATCAAACAAAAAATATCTTCCTGTAACGGTGTCTAATATGAAAAAATTTGAAACCATTCCAAATCTCGGCATCGGAATAGGCCTCCGCATTCCACACTACGAAGATATCTTCAAAAATAAACCCGCAATCGATTGGTTTGAGATCATCAGCGAAAACTTTATGGTCGAAAGCGGTAAACCACTCGATAACCTGTACCGAATCTTGGATATGTATCCCGTCGTACAGCATGGAGTATCCCTTGCTATCGGCAGCCCCGACCCCTTAGATTTCGATTATCTCAAAAAACTCAAGGCTTTAACTAAGATCACAAAAACCCCCTGGGTCTCTGATCATCTCTGTTGGGGAAGATTGCCCGGCGCCAATTTTCATGATCTCCTTCCTTTACCTCATACTAAAGAAGTTGTCGACTATGTCGCCGAACGGGCAAAAATCGTTCAAGACTATCTAGAATTGCCATTCGCACTGGAAAACCTCTCATCATACGTGGGATATAAAAAAGATGAGATGCCTGAATGGGAATTTTACAGCGCCGTCGTTGAAAAAGCAGATATTTACATGATGCTCGACGTCAACAACATTTATGTATCTAGCAGAAACCATGGATTTGACCCAAAAATATATTACGAAAATATTCCCATGGACAGGGTTCTCCAAATCCACCTTGCAGGTCATAGCGATTACAATACCTACGTCCTAGATACACACGACAACTACGTCCGTGATGAAGTATGGAAAATATACGCGGAAGTCTACCCCAAAACCAAAGGGGTATCAACACTACTCGAATGGGACGATAATTTTGTCAGTTTTCAACAAACATGGGATGAAGCCTTAAAAGCAAAACAGTTCCAACAGACCCTCTTACAGGTGTGAAAAGGTGTCTATGAATTTTGATACAAAAGTCCCCAACTACCTCAAAAGGGAACAGCTCTGGTTTGGTCAGATCATCGGCCGCCCCATAGATGAAGATAGCCAAATGAATCCAATCTCGCCATCAGGCGAACTCATGGAGATTGAAGCCGCTGAACATATTGTTCCGAGTCCCACACTGCGTCCAGCAGAAAGGATCCAAATTTACAATCAACAATATTGGTGGAGACTGCTGAACACCTTGCATGATCTATACCCTTTAGTCACCCGATTGTTTGGATATCGAGATTTCAACCGCCTTATCGCTATCCCTTACTTGATAAAATACCCACCAAATCACTGGTCATTAACATACGTCGGCGATCGCTTGCCCCAATGGATAGAAGAAGAATATGTCGGTGATGACAAGAAACTTGTCTACGAAGCGGCATTAGTCGACTGGGCATTTACCGATAGTTTCGTTGCTGCGAGTACCTCTCCTCTAACTAATGAAGACTTAACAAAACTGCAAGACTCAGACGAAAAACTTTACACGCAACCCCACCTACGCCTTTTCGCAGCTGAATATGATATTTTTTGCTACCGCTCAAACTTCTTAAAAGAAGATCCCGAATATTGGCTTAACCACGATTTTCCTGAAATGAACCGTAGCAAAGAGCAGTATTTTATTCTCTACCGAAACAAAGAAAATGACATTGCATGGAGAAGCGCCTCTCAAACAGAATATCTACTTCTAAATGTATTCAAACAAGGAGCTTCAATCGAAGAGGCTTGTCTATGGATCGAAAAGCAGATCACCCCCATCTACGAAGAAGCGACCAAAAATCTTCAGTATTGGTTCCATGACTGGACAATATACGGATGGCTGTCCCTACGATGAAAGCAAGAGAAGCTGCCTATCTATCTCTATTAAGGTCTCTACGAGATGAACAATTTGTCATCCACTCTCTCGCTAAATGGCAACAAGAAGAAAATCCTACCCCGCAAGATTTTGCTTTCGCTCACGAAATAGCATCAGGCTCAGCACGGATGGCATTAGCGCTGGACCACATCGGTACTGAACTTTCAACATCAAAAAAACTAAGTCTTAAACTGAAAGAAAAGGCTCTTTTAAGAACAGCAATTTACCAATACTGTTTCATGTCAAAGGTTCCTCTTTATGCCATTGTCAACGAATCTATAGAAATAGCAAAAAAATACTGTCACCAAACATTTGCCTCATACCTCAACGCATTATTAAGACAGCTTGAAAAACAGACACCCTCTTTACCCGAAGGAATATCTCCAAAAGAGATGAGCATTCGCTATTCATACCCTCACTATTTCGTCACTCAACTGATCATCGACTACGGACAAAATACTGCTGAAAATATCTTAAAGCTTGGCAACATCCCATCCAAAACGATGGTTCGTGTTCGTCCAGGGGTCGATATCAATAGCGAAGCTCTAAAGATGTTATCTCCTATCAAAGAAACAGGAATCCCTATCGCCATCATGGAAAAGGCTTCCGCATTGTCGGCTATTAGCGCAATGCCTGAAATTTATATCCAAAACGCCACATCTGTCGCTTTAGTTGGAGAGTTGGCTGCAAGGACAGAAACTCCAAAAAACATCCTAGATCTGTGTGCCTCTCCAGGGGGAAAGCTTATAGCAACCCATGACATCTACCCAGAAGCTAAACTTTTTGCTAATGATATTTCAGAAGAGAAAATTTTCCGTCTTTCGGAAAATCTCAAAAAATATGGAATAAAAGCGCATCTCAACAGTGGTTTGGGAGAGGAATACACGTCGGAAACGCTATTTGATCTGATCATTTTAGACGTCCCCTGCAGCAACAGCGGAGTCTTGAATAAACGAGCCGAAGCACGCTGGAGGCTAACACCAGAAGCTATTGACGATCTCCATAAAAAGCAGGAGGCTTTATTAAAACACGCAACAACATTACTCTCTAAAAAAGGGAAAATTTGGTATATGACTTGCAGTATTTTACGGAGTGAAAATGAGGAAATCGTTTCCTCTATCGCAAAGAAATGTGAATTACACATGTTATTTTCTCAAACAATTCTGCCTAATCCACAAGGATGGGACGGAGGTTTTGGCTGCCTGCTGTCTCTTTAAAACCCAACTTGCGCCCCTAAATCACGCGTGAATTTAGGCGAACTTGTCAAGATGCAACGATCCTCAATGTAAAATGAATCAAGCGAAATTATTCGACTGTTTCCAAGAAAAATAAACGCGGTAACGGCAAACGGTTTTTTGATAAAATTGCTGATTTTCATCTACTCTTTTGCTTTGTAGCTCACTTTACGCAAACCGAGCGACATTTGGGCTGAAGCGAAAGC
>JBAWZJ010000172.1:0-4922 GCA_037143085.1 Parachlamydiaceae bacterium
CTATGTGACCGCGAGCGGGACAATACTCTCTCGCAAAATAGATTATTTGAAGATGGAGGCGATTCCACTCTTTTTTTGGGAAAGCTTTTTTAAGATCGACTTCTGTCTGTTTAACATTTTTCCCATTCGATAACCCCCATCGTTTTGCACATCGATGAATATGGGTATCAACAGGAAATGCCGGTTGACCGAAAGCTTGAGACATTACGACAGAAGCTGTTTTATGGCCAACCCCAGGGAGAGCCTCCAACGCTTCAAAAGAAGCCGGAACACTACCTCCATGCTCCTCTATGAGAATTTGTGACAACTCCCAAATTGCTTTTGCCTTACGTGGAGCAAGACCGCAAGAACGAATGATCGATTGAATTTCGGAGACATCAAGTAGCACCATTTTTTCGGGAATATCAGCTCTTTTAAAAAGATGAGGCGTCACAATATTCACGCGAGCATCTGTACATTGAGCCGATAACAAAACAGCAATAAGAAGAGTATAAGGATCGCAGTGTTTCAAAGGGATCGGAGGAGCAGGATATAACTCATCAAGAATACACTTGATCTCTTTCTTTTTCATTAGAACCCTGAATTATGCAAGAGGTCTATTTACCAATACAGAATGTGGAAAAAATTTCTGACAAAACATCTTCGGTAATATTTGTTCCGATGACCGTCCCTAAACACGTTAAAGTTTCTCGCATATCCATCGATAGAAATTCCGGAGAGATATCAGTCTTTAGTCCTGTAATCACTTGACGGCATGCCGCAGAAGCCTTAATCAACGCTTCTTTATGACGGACGTTCGTTATTAAGACCTCCTCTCGCGACGGGGGCCCTTCCTTCCAAATCACCTTGTCTATCATCTTATGCAGAAGATCAATTCCCCTTCTCTCTCTGGCCGATAACATCACAACATGAGGAATAGGAAGCTCCGGAAGTCCATTATGGGGTAAATCAATTTTATTCCATACCACGACAGTTTTTCCCTTAGGACATTCATCGATAAGCCAGTGATCAGACTCTTCAAGTCCTCGAGAAGAGTCGAGCACAAGGAGAACGAGGTCTGCTTGATGCATCGCCTCCTTAGAACGACGAATTCCCTCCCGCTCAATCACCTCTTCGGTAGATCGAATACCCGCAGTATCCATCAACTTAAAATTCAACCCATTGACACGGAGATGATCTTCCAAAATATCGCGGGTCGTTCCCGGAATGTGAGAAACAATAGCTCTTTCTTTATCAAGTAAGGCGTTCATCAATGACGACTTACCCACATTCGGCGATCCCACAAGACAAAGGGCTATTCCATCATGAACGATACGGCCATCATGAAATGTATTTGCAAGAGCCTCAATTTTTTTACAAACACCCTCTAAATCGGCACACACCTCTTCCATTGTAGCAAACTCTAGACCTTCTTCAGGAAAATCAACCCACGCCTCCAAAATTGCAGCCACATGAGTAAGCTCTTGCTGAAATGACCGCACAGCAGATGACAAACGACCTTCCAGCTGCTCTTCTGCGGCATCTAAAGCCCGCTCATTTTTTGCCCCTATAAGTCCCTGAACAGCCTCTGCTTGAGCCAAATCTATTTTCCCGTTAATGAATGCCTTAAACGTAAACTCTCCCGGTCGGGCAGCTCGGGCTCCGGCAACCAGTACAGTATCTAAAACCCGACGGGTAATCAAACTTCCCCCATGACAGTGGATCTCAACAGTATCTTCACCGGTATAGGAACGGCGACCGAGCATAGGAATCAGCAAGACATCATCCACCCTCTGTTTTTGAGAATCAAGAATTTGACCGTAGTGCACTGTATGAGTTTTATAATCCCGCACGGGGCCTGAGAAAACGGCAGCAGCGACATCCAAGGCGTTATTCCCAGAGATGCGAATAACAGCGACTCCCCCTTCACCAGGAGGTGTAGCGACGGCTGCAATAGTCTCGCCTGGTTGATAAGGTGTGTGAACAAATTCCATAGGAGTTTAGTATGAAGGATAGATTGGTTTTTTGCAATATTCTCAGTGAATGTCTGCCAGGTCTTTAGCTGACTGAGGAGTATCGATATTCTGAAATATTACAGCAGCACGCTTTATAAATAAATCTTTCATATCCCCTTCAAAAAAATCAGGAATTTCCTTTCCTATCTTTTTTAATAGATCGTCGATCTTAGCGGGTGTTAAGTTTTCCTTCACAAATCGCTTGGTTTCGTCTGTCCATGGCTGGGCTGCAATACCAAGGTTTTTCCATTGATATTGATTATGCAGAGCCCTAGACCCTGGTCTCGGTAATTTTTTGGGGAAAGAATTGGCGTTATCGATCGTTTTTATTTTTTGTAGTTTCTCGTCCTTAATGGTAACAAACCAATTTTCCGTATGCCTATCCAGATTCCCAATGAGATAATCAAAGACCGCAAATTTTTGAAACGTTGTCAGTTCCTCAGGGGAATACTCTGTTTTGTTTGCAAAATTATCCTCCTGTTCAAGAGCTGTTTTTGCTTCCTGATACTTAAGTCTCTCGGTTTTTACAACCTGACCAGCCTGTTTAACATCAGAAATAGCCTGCTCTTGAAAAGGCTCCTCTTTGTCATTTTTAATAAATATGATAAAAACGCCAGCTTTTTTACCTATTTCTGTTCGCTCGGTTGCAGGGGCAAGATTGAAACCAAGCTCACGGCTAACAATATACGATGCCTTTTCAGCAAGAGGTTGCGCCATTTTTTTCCGGCTTAGAAAAGAAAGCTGCCCAAGTCCAAAATTTGCCTTAAACCAATTTTTCACGAACACGATCCAACTAACATGACTCTCGCTTAATTTGAATACAGCAAGGCTCTTCCCACTTAATCCTTTCAAAATCAGCGTTCCTGTCGCTCCCTTAGCAGATATAGCCTAAGCTCCAACCTCTTCAGCAAGCTTTGCCTTGGCTATTCTCCGTTTTATTTGATGGTCTGGATCTGACTTCAAACTGGGATTTTCTTCTTTGGCTTTACGTAAAGATTGAATATCTTTCGATAAGAAATTTTCTAAAAGCTTTCGATCGCTCTTAGGAATATGTGCGTCCTTAATAAGGGTTGATAAATTGTATTTCTGTTGCGGCAAAATATTAAAAAATAAATCTTCAACGGCAGAGACAAATTTTTTTTTATCTGGGTCGAGGCAGGAGCCGTCATTTATTTTCTGTTTTAAATCGTCTAAATTTTCTGTTTTATCCAATTGCTTAAGAATTTTTAAGCTATCTTCAATGGCTGTCTTCAGTGATTTACTTACAGATTTAGGGGCTATCAGCCTATGCATCGCCGCCGAGACAGGGTTGCGATGTAACTGATGAACCTCGCCTACAAACTTATTAATATTATCCAACATAAAACCCGCTAAAATAAATAAAAACAGATACATGTAATTATACAAAAAAGATAATTTAACAGCAAATATAAGGAAAATTGCATGAAAAATTTCTTACTCATTTCTTACTGGCTAGTGTCTAATCCACTAAATTATAGATATACGGCTCATAGCTGAAAATGAAAATTTTGGCTGCTTCAAAGCCCCGGGATTGAAAAAAAGGGGGGTATTACCTCATATTTACCCTTTTCAGGGTTTCAAGCCGGAGCTTTCAAGCTAGCCAAAATTTTCATTTTCAGCTATGAGCAGTATATCTATTGACCTTCCCTCTTCCCTCGTGGTATATGGTCTTAAAAACGGCTGTATCTAGGATCATCGAATATGACAGAAAATATTATTCCATCCAGTTTCATTTGGCGACGTCTCCATTCAATTACCGGAATATGGCTAGCTCTTTTCATCATCTTTCACCTACTAACCAATTCTCAAGCTGCTTTACCCCTCGGCGATGACGGCATCGGATTTGTCCGCGCTGTCAACAGCATCCACGACCTCCCCTACCTCCATCTCATCGAAATTGGCATCCTTGGTGTGCCTATATTAATCCACGCCCTCTGGGGGATCCACTACCTATATTCCGCCTCATACAATTCTTTTGGAAAAACAGGCCACACACCCTACCTTCCTGAATACCCACGCAACCGGGCATATACGTGGCAAAGAATCACGGCATGGATCTTAGTTCTTGGCGTCATCGGTCATATTGTCCACATGCGCTTTATTGAATACCCAACCCCTTTTGGGCAGGAAAAACATGCTTATATAGTTCGCGTCTCTTTAGATGATGGAATCTACTCTTTAACTAAAAGGCTCGACATTCAACTTGAAACGAAACATCAAGGAATTTCTCTAAAAAGGGGCGAAGCGGTCGCTGTGGCAAAAGATTTTGGAACGGCGGAGCTTCTCATGGTGCGCGAAACGTTCAAAATGCCAATCATGCTGGTATTATACACTCTCTTCGTTCTAACGGCTTGTTTCCATGCATTTAATGGGCTCTGGACAGCGGCGATAACATGGGGCATTGCTCTAACGGAACGAGCTCAGCGGATAATTCGCTATCTAACTGTTCTTTTAATGGTTAGCGTTGCTTCCTTGGGTCTATGTGCAATTTGGTTAACATATTGGATAAATCTAAAAGGTTGATATGGGCAATAATAAAAATAAAAAAAAAGTAGTTGTCGTTGGTGGAGGCTTGGCCGGTCTATCCGCTGCAATGAAACTTGCCGAGAAAGGAATTTCCGTTCAAATCGTCTCTGTAACAAAGGTTAAACGATCCCATTCAGTCTGCGCTCAAGGGGGAATCAATGCTGCCATCAACACCAAAGGAGAAGATGACTCTCCAATCATCCACGCCTACGACACAATCAAAGGTGGCGATTTCCTCGCCAATCAACCTCCTGTATTGGAAATGTGCCTGAGCGCCCCGGCAATCATCAACATGATGGCTCGCTTCGGTTGTCCATTCAACCGCACCCCCGAAGGAAATCTCGATTTCCGCCGTTTTGGCGGCACACTGTACAACAGGAC
>JBAWZJ010000173.1:0-4813 GCA_037143085.1 Parachlamydiaceae bacterium
TTTTTTATTTGTAGATAAATTATTTAAAAAAAATAAGCGTGCGTAAGGTGAGTTAGTTATATCGCTAAATTCAAGGCGAAACTTTCCCTTACGGATATTTTCTGAGGAATCGAAAGTTGGCTTTCCTATTGTTTTTTGCACGGTAACTGGTAATGGTTCGATATTGTTCATGTTATCAATCCTTTTGTTTAATAACACTATTTTTTTTAGTTATCTTTATTATTTTAATTCAATTAATATTGAGGTGAAAAAGAGATGGAACTTGAGTTGTGCAAAATGTTTATTTACTGTCAGCTTCTGAGTGGTGCAAGTGGGTTGGGTCTAAGCTCAGAACTCCTGACATCGCAGGCGTGGAGTCGGAATTGAGAAAGAAACGAATTCGCAGCGCTCGACAGTGCATGGAATATTCTCTTGTCGTCGATCGCTGCATCTCGGTCTCTTTTTCAATTCCCCGCCTACGCCTCAATCTCAGGATTTCTGAAGCTACTCGATAGGGAGGAATATAGAAAATGTCATTCCCCCTTGAGGACGGTTGACCACTTTTAATGTTCCATTATGAATTTCAGCGATTGTTTTTGCTATAGCGAGACCGAGGCCGAGGCCTTTTGATTCATTGACATTGATCATCGTTCCTGGGATTCGGTAAAACTTTTCGAAGGCGACATCGATCATTTCTTCCGGGATGCTTTGTCCTTCGCCAGAAACCGAAATTTCAACATATTTTCCGGACTTTTTAGCGGCTATTTCGATAGTTGATTCCGGAGGGGAAAATTCCATCGCATGGAATGTCAGGTTGTAGAAAAGCAGTTCGATAAGGTCATGGTCTAACATGATATCAGGAAGATTATCTTCGATGAGAAGCGACCATTTATAATTCGTCATCGATTTTTGCATTCTTTCTTGGCAGGTAACGACTAATTTTTTGACGTTATTTTTTGTTTTGTTGATAGGGGTGAGACCTGCATTTAGATTCACCATAGCTGAGATATTTTCTAAAATGTGAGAAAGGCTATCAGAAGAGATTGAGATTTGCTCTAGAGGTTGTATCACTTTATTTGCGTGTATTGGTATTTCATTGTTGTGTAGCTCTTTAACAGCATCTTTGATCGTTAATATAGGCCCTTCGAATAGGTTGGAAATTAAATTTAAGATCGATTGGTAAATTTTTTCCGTCTGTTTATGATGTTCTAACTGTTTCGATTTTTCTTCAAAAAATGAATGTTCGATATAGTTGGCTAGCTGCTGGCTTACTGTATATAGGAAATTTTTCTCTTCAAGGTTCAACTCTTTGTTGTTTTTTTGCTTGTAGGCGAGGACTCCTACTACTTCGCTTGCTCCTTTAAGAGGAATATACAAGTTTTGAGCAAATGGGAGAGTTGATGTTGACCATCCCGCTTCTTGAGCGTTGTGAAAAACCCAGTTGGCTGCAGCTTTTTCTTTTTCGTTATTAAAGATTTCAATATTTTCATCGAAGGCTAGTCCATTATTAATTTCTTTGAGGATGATTTCACAATGGCCATTCAATGCACTATTTAATCCCTCTTTCACAGAATATAAGACATCTTCAATGGATGTTGCGGCAGCGATATCTCGAACAATTTCGTAGAGAATTTCGATCGATTTTTCCCGTTTTGCCAACATTTCCTTATGATTTCTTCCTCTGTCGATTAAAATCCCTGTAAATATTGCAGTAAGAAAATAAAATACTAAAAGAATGATATCGTCATTATCTGCAGGTTTTTGGTGCTCGGTCGAGGGGGTAAAGAAAAATAGCCAAATGAGGGCGTAAAGGATTGAAGCGAAGAAAATCGGCCCCTTGCGGAAAAACAAGCTCATGAAGAGAATGCCGAGAAGGAAGATAAATCCGACCACTTTATAACTGACGTAAGAAAGGATAAACCAGTTGAAGAAGGACAGTCCTAATACGCAGCATAGAACGATGAGATACGAGGATAGGTGGCTTGTAGAAGAAAGAAACTTTGGACTTTTTCTTCCTGTCTTTTGATATAGGGTTTGTCGGATCACGTGAAGGTCTATATCGCTGCATTCTGTAGCGAGCCTATCCATCAATGTGTTCCGCTGGAAAATATCGTTAAACCAGTGGCGAGGGGGGCGGCCAATGATGATTTGGGTGACGCTCCGTTGCCGTGCAACCCGTTGGATTGCTTGAACAATGTCAGGATCTGTTGTGGTAATTACCTCTGCGCCTAGGTCCCTTGCAAGGGCTAAATTTTTTGCTAATGTTTCCTGATCTTCATCGCTGATGCTTTTCCCGTCATCAACATGGAGAGCAATCCATGGAGCATCGAGGTTGAAAGATAGTCTTCTGGTGATTCGGATGAGCTTTTGGGAGTGGGGGCTGTGACTGATGGCGACAAGCAGTCGTTCTCTCACTTTCCATGAACTAGGCCGTTCGGTGGTGCCAACCATTCCCTTCAGCTCATGTTCAACCTTTTCTGCAGCATATCTAAGGACTATTTCCCTGAGAGCTGTCAATCTATCTTCTTGGAAAAAATTTTCTGCAGCAACGGCTGATTGCGTGCCTAAGTAAACTTTCCCCTCTTTAAGCCTTTGGAGAAGGTCGTCAGGGGTGAGGTCTATGAGTTCTATGGAAGTTGCTCTATCGATAATAAGGTCGGGGACTGTTTCTCTGATTGTGACACCCGCAATTTTCTCGACGAGGTCTTTAAGACTTTCTATATGTTGAACGTTTAGTGTCGTGTAGACATTGATCCCGTTGTCTAAGAGTTCGAGGACGTCTTGCCATCGTTTTGGATGCCTTGAGCCGGGAACGTTGCTGTGAGCCAGTTCATCGACAAGAACGACCTGAGGTTTGTATTGGAGAATTGCATCGATATCTAATTCTTCAAAGACAGCATCTTTGTAAGCAACTTTCTTTTCCGGGATGACTTTAAGTCCCTCTAAGAGTCTTTCTGTGTCTTTTCTGCCATGTGTATCGATAGTGCCGATGATTATTTGTACGCCTTCTTTTTGTAGCTTTTGACCAGCTTCAAGCATCGCATATGTTTTCCCGACACCGGCAGCCATTCCTAAGAAGATCTTTAGTTTGCCGCCTCGGCTTTGAGCTTTTTCTCTTTCGGCGATTTTTAGAAAGTCTTCGGGGTTTAATCGATCTTCTTGTTCGTTCATACCGCTCCTAGAATAGTCAACAGAGTATCGATGATTTTGATGCCGATGAAAGGGGTAATGAGGCCGCCAATGCCGTAAATGAGAATATTTTTCTTTAACATTTTGTGTGCTGATTGGGCTTCATAGTGAACGCCTCGTAGAGCTATTGGAATCAGAGCTATAATGATAAGGGCGTTAAAGATAACAGCACTTAGGATTGCTGTTCTATGAGATTCGAGCATCATAATATTAAGAATCGAGAGCGGTCCATTTGTTTCTCCTTCGGCGGTATAGAACCCTGCAAAGATAGCTGGGATGATTGCGAAGTATTTAGCGATATCGTTGGTTATACTGAAGGTTGTGAGGGCGCCACGCGTCATGAGAAGCTGTTTGCCTATTTCTACGATGTTGAGAAGCTTTGTCGGATTGCTGTCCAAATCCACCATATTTCCAGCTTCTCTAGAGGCTTGCGTTCCCGTGTTCATGGCTACGCCGACATCAGCTTGTGCAAGTGCTGGAGCATCATTTGTTCCATCACCTGTCATGGCAACTAAGCGTCCATTTTGCTGCTCTTTTCTGATTAGATCCAGTTTTATTTCAGGGGTGGCCTCGGCAATGAAGTCATCAACGCCGGATTCTGCTGCGATAGCAGCAGCAGTCAGAGGGTTATCTCCAGTAATCATAACAGTCCTAATGCCCATCCGACGCATTTGTTGAAATTTTTCCTTGATTCCCCCTTTAACAATATCCTTTAGATGGACGGCTCCAAGAACTTTTTTGTTATCGCTGACGAGCAAGGGGGTACCCCCTTGTTGTGCTATCGATCTGACTATTTTTTCGATCTCTTGGGAGTAAGTTCCTCCAATCGATTCGATATATGCTTTAATGGCATCTGCAGCCCCTTTTCGGATATTCCGGATAATATTACCTTCAGGATCGCGAAAGTCCAAGCCGCTTAGACGTGTTGATGCGGAGAAAGGGATGAAGGTGGAGTTTACAGTGTTTAACGATTCTGCTCGCAGTTCGAACAACGTTTTTGCTAGTACCACGATAGAACGACCTTCTGGTGTTTCGTCGGAAAGGGATGCGAGTTGAGCAACAGTAGCCAGATCTTTATTTAAAACGCCTTCTAGAGGGATAAATTCGGATGCCATCCGATTTCCGATAGTGATCGTTCCTGTTTTATCAAGTATTAAGAGATCTATATCACCGGCAGCCTCGATCGCTCGGCCGCTTTTTGCAATCACATTACAGCTCATGAGCCGGTTCATTCCAGCGATACCTACAGCGTTTAATAAGGCGCTAATTGTTGTTGGAATCAAACAGATAAGCAGAGCCGTCAGTACAGGAATATTGATGATTTGCGCGTGATGGGAACTCCCTGAGATAGCAGTGTAGTCGGCAAAAAATTTGATAGAGGCGACAGCAATTAGGAAAATAATCGTTAGGGAACAGAGGACGATATGCAAGGCAATTTCATTTGGGGTTTTTTGTCTCGAAGCGCCTTCAATCATTTGGATCATGTGGTCAAGAAAGCTCTTTCCCTGTTCACAAGTCACCTTTATTTTGAGCTGGTCGCTGACAACCTTTGTGCCTGCTGTGACAGCGCTGCGGTCTCCGCCGCTTTCTCTGATGACAGGAGCGGACTCTCCAGTGATGGCGGATTCATCAACAGTCGCCACAC
>JBAWZJ010000174.1:0-4812 GCA_037143085.1 Parachlamydiaceae bacterium
GCTACACCACAGCTAAATTATCCGCAAAACAATTTTTGAAAGACGTTCGGTATAATCAAAAACGGAAAAGTTAATATCAATTTGCACCGACCATTTCCAATTACCATTGATTTTTGTTGAATTAAACCAAACAGGTCCCGTCAAAATGCTAATGTCAGGCGTGAAGTAATAATATACACCAACTCCACCACCACCAATGGTGTTCTTGCCTGAAGCATAGTCTGCGCATAATACCCATTTAAAATAGTCTTTATCGCCACAATATTTAGCTGGACAAAACGAGTGTTGATACGAAACCATAAATCCTTGGCAATTTTTACCCATTGCTCTGCTACCAGAGAACCCCCCAATGCAAAGACGTCCTCCTCCTATCCAGTCGGGCAACGATTTACCGATGATTAAATCAACAATATTCTGATTTGTTCTTTCATGGCCCTGATAGCGTGTCCCTGCGTTGAAAAAGCCGATTTTAAAGGAAGGGGCATGACAAAATAATTTATCTTCTGGAAGTGCAATTCCAATGTTAAAAAATAACGGGTCATCAGTCCCTCCTAAATAATCAATTCCAGCTTCTGCGCTCAAATCTTTCCAACTAAAGGCTCCAATTTCAAAACCAATATCTGGGGGGAAAGATGAACCGTGACCTCGATGATTAAAGACTGTAAAATAGTTGTCTGCGTCGATATGCCCAGTGCCAGTAGCATATACATCTGTTGTGCAAGGAGTCCAGAAAACAGTACTTGGGGTGCCTTCCAGTATAGAAAAATTTATAATAAACAGAAAAAACACCCTTAAAATATTCGTAAGTGCTTTCATTTTTCTCCTTTCTTCATTAAACCCCTTGCATAATCCCGAAAATCGACAACCCCTGAATTATGCAAAAGATCTATTTCATTGTTAAAGGGCGACTATACCGAAATCTCAAGAGAACGTCAATTTTTTTTGACTGCTATTGAGAGTGCTGTGAAAGGAAATAAAAAGGAATGGAAGAGGTAGGATTCGAACCCACGGACCCCGTGAAGGGTCTTCTGTTTTCAAGACAGATGCATTAAGCCACTCTGCCACTCTTCCATAAGAGGTTAGATTTTACCCGATTTGGGAAAAAGTAGCAAGAAATTAACGCTATTTATAGAGAAATAGGCTCCTGCTTAGCTGTGAGCTCTTCTTTTTCTCTGGTTTGTTTTTGTTCTGGCAATTGAAAACCAATTTCATCCCGCAAACGGTAGAGTCCGCTAATGTTAATGAGAAGCAAAACAGCTGCAGTAATCGACATCACAGTAAGAGCTTGTTCTGATTCTAGCCAAACAAAAAGAATGCACACGAAGCTGGTGTAGACGTAATACGCTTTTCGCCCAATTTTAGGTGATAAAAATTCTGCGCACTTGATTCCTGCACAAAAGTAAGAAATAATCGTTGTGAATCCTAGAATCAACAAAAATAAAGGCATGTAAATATGCATGCCGGGAAAATATTGAGCTAATGCCGTTTGTACTAACATAGAAGCCTCTATGGGGGCGTTCCAAACACCGGTAATTAAGATCAGGAAAACGCTTGTCGTGCAAATGACACAGCTGTCTAAGAAAATCTCAATAATAGTCAGTGAAGCTTGCTTCTCCGGAGAAAGCTCTCTCGTTTCACTATGAATCACAGAAGCGTAGCCAACTCCAAGATCTCCTGAATAGCAACTGCGTCGCATCCCTTGCGAAGCGGCAATAAGGACTGTGCTCCCGGCAAATCCGCCAACGGCAGCGTGACCGGTAAATGCAGAAACGATGACGGTATGCAAAAGCGGGAGGATAAGTGAAATGTTTTGCACGACGATCCACGCACCCATAGCAAGGTAAGAGATGATGCATATAGGAATGAAAATGGAAGCAATTCGACCGACGTTATTAACTCCCTTTCTGCTGATGGAAATCATGATACCTACGAGGGCAAAAGCTATAATGTATTTGTTGATACCTAAATTTGTAGCTACGTTTTCTGTAACAACGGAAAACTGGTAAATCTCAGCACCATAAAGGCATAGTAAGAAACAAGCAACCTTCGGGATCCACTTAGTTTTAAAGGCTTTTTGCAGAAAATACATCGGACCTCCGCGATAGCCCCCTTTTCCATCAGGGACGCGGTAACGCATTCCCAGATAAACTTCAGAATACTTTAAAAGCGTTCCGATGAATGCTGTAACCCAAATCCACAACAATGCCCCCGGGCCGCCGATTTGCACTGCAGTACAAACAGCAACAACGTTGCCCACACCCATACATCCCCCAATGCATGTGAAAAAAGCTTTTAGAGGATGAACGCCCGAGCCGCGGTGTTTTACTATAAGGGTATTGATGAAAGTATTGAAAATTCTAGGAAAACATCGGATCTGGAGGATCCGTGACTTAAATGTTAAATACACGCCCATAATCAGAAGCAATGGGAATACAATATATCCCCACAGAATATTTTCAAGGTTCTCAAATAGCGAAAAATGATGAAAAACCATGGGCTTTTTACGTGTTTTTTTATTTTGGCATTGTATCAAATTAAAGAAATAAAATCAAACTATATATTTAAAATAATTTCTCTTAAGTTGTTCTTGTATTTCCTTTTTTGTGTGATAATAAAGCTCGAAGAGAGTTTCGGTGTTGTCCTTGTAACAAAGTGCCCCATCATTCACACCGGAGATAATAAGGTAAATATTATGAGTACACAAGCAAAAAAAGAAGAAATTACACTAACACTGATTGAGGCTGTTGAAACACTGTCTCATATCGTCGATCTTGATATAGATCAAAATCGTGGGTTCATCCAAGAATCCACATTACTAAATGAAGATAGGCCAATAGTGCAAGACGTGAAACATTGGCTATCTGCTGAAGACGCAGGGGTTACTGTTAATGTTATAAAGAAGACCTTTCGCGTTGTTCTTAAATATTTAAAAAATGTTTTTGATGAAGATTATTCGAGAAACTGTGGATCTCAAACATTAGAAAGAATCAAAACAATGATGGTTCTTGTTGGAGAAGCCGCAAAAAAATTAGATAAATATACAGAGCTGTTTCATAGATCTCGAGTTGCTAGCATAACAGGACTAAAAGAGTACAAGCAACTTCAAGATTTTTATGTAAATCACATTGCTCATAAAATTGATGATAGAACGCTTGGTCGGTTGGTTTTGGAATTATCTAAAGGAACACCAAAAGAAAGGGGAGTTAAGCTAGTAGGTCGTCATAATAATGAAGCTAATCATGTATTTATGGACTTGGATTCTGTCAAAAAAGATACTGAATATGAGCTTTTCTTTCTTCGTAAAGAGGATGGATCTCGATTTTTTAGCCCTCGTTTAATTCGCAATATTAAACTCGTGAATGATTTTGGGGAGGGTGGAGCTTTGGATAGAACGAGTGATCTTCTATTTGATATGGAATTTCTTCAAGATAGGGTAGCATTTGCCAATGCAAAAAATATCTGTGAAGTGGCAAAAGATCCCATAGAAAAATTCTTTCAAACGGCTATTCATACAACCAATAGACCTATTGTTGAACTGTTGAACAAAGCATTGATCGCGCTGAAGATGGCAACTAATACGAGTAATCTTGAACATCATTTACCCGTGAAGAATTGTTTTAGTTATTTTTCTAATTTTCAGTTATTTTTAAGGGAATGTCTTATCTCTTACGATTATCAACGAATTATTGCCTATGCATTGGAAAAACAAAGCAAACTTGACGCTGTGATTGTCAAACTCGTCAATTCCTTGTGTACTGCTTTGTATACGCAATTTCGGGGAACGCAACTATCCGAAGCGGTGCATAAGTTGATTCAAGAAAGTAATGGATATGTCGTGAAAGACCATCAAGAAGCTATAAAATGTTCAAAAACGCTCTCGGGCGGATTAGCAGGTGAGTATGCAGCGTTGGTAAAGTCCTTCAAACGTTATTCAGGAGGTTATTTGAATAAAATCTTAGCTTCTTTGGAAGAGGGGGATTGTCGATCCTTTGACCCGCTCTCTCAAGGGAATTTGCCATCTTTTCTTTATTCCTTGTATGTTGATGATTTTAAGTGCCTTGTTGCTAGATGGCCTTCACCAACCTTCCAAGAAGTGATTAACAAAGCATCAATTAACGAAGAATTCAAAGCTTTTGTTCGTTCCTTTGGAGATGAGGATGCGGTAAGGAAGTGTTTATTATTTAATTTCCAAGACAGAGTTTCCTGGAAAGAATCTGCTCGCTGTGACGCATTGGAAGATCTTTCAGAAACTTCTAATGATCATTTAAATGTTGTGACGATAGCTAAGGATACAGAATTTTATCATCAACTATCTCCTTACAACAATCAGAATCAAGCAGAAGCGTTTATGAAAGAGTTCAAAAATCAGTTGGAAAATCGTGCTAGCGGCTACTTCTTTCCAGAAAAAATACGGAAAGAATTGCTGCATGGATTTGTTGATCGGGCAATGAGCGCTGTCCATCGTATCTTCTTTTCAGGGAAAAATATGTTGTTAAGAGAGCACAGGATGGACTTTATCGAGATCTTTTATTTGTTCTTAGAGTTGAAGATTATCGATTGTATACAACCTGATATTGTAGCACTTTCTTGCAAAGATGGGCTGGATATTACATCTACAGCAGCAGCAGAGTTGTTCGTGTTTCTCAAAATGAGTGGACAAGAGCGGTTGTCGGAGGGTGATCGAGAAACGTTGGATGCGGTGCTTTATGGTCCATGTCTATTGACTAGGGAACGGATCATTATGCCAGATCGTTTTGAAAGGTTCCTCAGAGCAGTCAAAGTGATAGAGGCTGTTCGTGAACAATACGGACG
>JBAWZJ010000175.1:0-4780 GCA_037143085.1 Parachlamydiaceae bacterium
ATATACATCCTCCACAAGATTCACCACTTGGGTACCGTTTTTACTAATTGAAGGAATGTGATTTTTTGCTAACAGCTCTCGGTATATTTGAATTTTTTCATCGATATGACTTGGTAAGAGCTTGTGGAGAACAAATAATTCAGGGGGGAGTGATGTCCCCACACCGGAAACTATAAAAAAAGAAAAGAAAATTTTTTCGGCATCATGAGTAATCAACCCTTGATCCAATCCCATATCTTTTAAAGGTTGTTGCATCAACAAAATAGCACAACGGCAAGCTTCAACCCACTCCAATTCGCTTAGTTTTTCCTCCCCTAACGATTTCTCATAAAGGGAAGATAAGTGAGTTTTCAAACTTTCAGCAATATCTTTATTTACAACAGTGTCGAGCAACCAAGCTGTTGTGACAGAAGGAATCAAGCTGATTAACGTATTAGAGGCCACCAGCGAGTCTTGCACAGTAGTGAAGGGCGAAGCAGGGGAAGCGGGGGAATCAAGACTATTGATACCTGGAGAAGAAGGGTGATGCGATTCATCCATTTCTGGTGGAAGTGAAGGCGTTTCAGAAGAATCCTCAAAAAAATCCACGTTTGATGGCGTTAATGGGGCTTCAGAAGAATCATCAGAAAAATCTTCGCATAAGCTATCAAGCATATTGACTTTTGCTGTTATCAAATTGTCGATTCGTTGATAAAGAGGATCATTTGCTCGTTCTTCCGGTGATAAGTTTTTGAATAGCCCCTGTCGCTCAAGAATTGATTTCGTAGAACTAATCATCTCTATATCAACATCTTCAGGCCTAATTTGAGAATCGAAAACCCCTACAAGAGCAGATTTGATAGAATCAATTTCTTCGTCATAACATGTTGCCGCAATAGATAGAGCTCTTCCTATATAAAGACTACCTGGTAAGACAGTTCCGGCATCTGTGAACAAATTACCCTGATTAGTCGTTAAATAATGACATCTCCATAATGATGTTATTGCTTCTAGTGGATTAATAGACATATAAACCTCAAAGAAATGTATATTAATTAATTAAAACACAGAATCAAAACAAACTCAACTGAATAATAAAATTAATGTAATTTAAATTTAATTAATTATTAAAACAATAACATGCGGTATGCGTGGATTTTTATTTAATAGCATGCGATTTTTATGCCACCATTGAAGAAGTATAATTAGGAGGGGTTATGGATAATGCAGGTGGAGTTGGAGCTAGACCTGGACCTAGTGGTAGAGGAAATCTTGATGAAGGAGCAGGTGGAGCTGGCACGCCCCCTGGGCCTGAAGCAGGAACTGTAGAAGCAAGAGTAGCGGGAGCGGCTAGGCGCGGGTTTGCACGGCAACATGGCGTAGATGACACAAACCTAGGCTTAGGTGACACAGAAAGAACGAAACCCGAAAGAACTTAAACCGTTCATAACATAGATTATCAGACGTTAAGTTTTTGGTTCCACTAGCTTCTTGCGTCTTGTAGCAACCTGGTATGGAAAATCGTGTTGGTAATCGTTTTTTGAAAGATAAGCAAATCTTGCAAAATGCTGTCTCTTTAGAGAAACATTGCTCTACTTTAGTGACAGATATAGAAAGTAATCTTACTGCTTATCTGCTTTATTCTATTACCCAGCGCAATTTTACTCTCCACAAGACTCCAGGTTTCTATATATTGCTTCCAGCTGAAAGTTGGGAAAATTGAGTTACTTAGTAGACTCCTTTATTATACCCTCAAGTCTATCCGGCCAATCTTGCCTAATTCCCAAACTATTTAATAGCTCTTCTTGAGGCATTTCCAAGCAGAAAGAGCAAGTCTCCCACTTGCGCAGCGCTATCCTCCGGAAGCTAGAGCAGCAGGAAACGAAGTCGTCTCATTAAGAAGAATTGTTTCGCCACCCTAAAGATCCCAACCTGGAGAACATTCAAAGGGAGTATGTATCAGGCTTGCAACCCTTCGAATTATTTCTCTATTAGCTTCAACAACACCTTTGACTCCGGCTTTTTTAAAATGTTCCTCAGCTTCTTCACTCTTGCCTATTTTCTGTTCTATCTCAGCCAACTTAAAATAAACCTCTTCTAAACGTATCATTAATTCTTGATAATCGGCCGTTGTTTCATCTTGCTCATTACAAATACGTGTCGCTTCCTCGATTGATGCTAGATAAAGTTCTATCGATTTTTCGTTGTTTCCTTCGAGTTGCTGCTGTTCGGCTTGTTTTAAGTGGGTTTCCCATTGTGCAAAAAATTTAGTCAATCGACCTTTAAACACCACTTTAGGAAAGAATTTCTGTTCCACTGTTAAAGGTGGAGTTTCGTCGACCGTAGAATCACCTCGTATCTCTAAACCTTCCAGAAACATGCGATCTGCATAAGAGCCAAATGTATCTGGCCCCTCCTCCATTGTGACCGGTTGCACGATAAAGTTATCTCCTTGAGATGTTACGCGCAAAAAGGGAGTGGTTTCAGATTTTGTGAATAGGTGGCTTTCTCCAAGGCAAGAGATAAATTCTATTGTTTTATTTAAAAAATTCCCTGGATGGATAGATTGCTCTCCCCATCTTAAAGAAAGAGGATCCCCGTTTTCTTCTAAGCTTTTCTCTGTGTATCTGATATGGTATCGTATACTACTAGGATCAAGCAACGGAGCACAACAAAATAATCGACGCATCCTTCCAGGTTGCACAGGAGACTCTAACGATGCTCGAAAGGTTACCCTACTAAATGATCGTCCATCTTCTGTCTGGCAAGACTCTATTTGCTCGAGAGAGGGGGGCTTGCATTCTCCTTGACACTCTGGAGAATCCATGTGTTCCCTACCTCCATATATGCGAGGACCGATAGCCCTAAGTCTGTTTGGATCACCAGGTCTTCCTTCTTCTATAATAGTACCTGGAGTCGACTCTATCGTGAATTTATCTTCAAAACTGCGAACCGATCGCGTATCAACGCTAAAAAAACGTTCTTCACTCGTCTTTTTCTCTATAGTCATTTTCTTGCTTATAATAATCTTCCCTGGAGAAGAGGGCCAACAGGAAAGAGTTACATGAAATATCGCTTTAATTATTTGTTCCGGCACATTTGTTGATGAGTACGGAAGAATAAGTTTTCCTGTAAGATAACAGGGAATCCTTCTCTCTCGTAAAATAGCCCTCGATGGGATATTAAACTCTATAACGCTCTTATCATATGTTTCTGAGTTGAAGGAGACTTCATCAAATCTTAATTCGGGTGGCAGCTGGACAGAGGAAAAATCACCGAGAATACGAAGAGCTATTTTAGATTCCTGTTCTGCTTCTTTTATTTGGACATTATGCGGAAAAAAAGAGATCATTTGCGGTTCATGACTCGATAATGAAAGTATATTAGCAACGTTCATTATCCTCTCCATGAGACTGTGTAAATGCATTTCGTCGTCACCTATCCAACTAACAGCTCTGTAACCACTGATTTTTGCTAACTCTTCATTGAGTCTCGTTAATTCCTCAAGATTCTCTTGAAGCCCCTGCAAAACTCCCTGCGCCACTTCATTAACTCTACCGTCTTCCATTGCGGTATTTGCATGGAATGCTCGAGCATTTTCTATGATTTGTCTGAATCCAATCACTGCTTCGACAACATCAGGATATTTCATGCTTCCAAGCTGAGAAATCATGTAGTTAGAGTTTTCTAGAAAGTGTATAAGAGTATTCTCAAGCATTATTATGCCTAATTCCTTTGTTGTTATTTTTTTTCGACGAATGGGCATTTTTTACCCTTCCAGAAATTTATTCAGCTGTGAAAAGCCTCTCTAGGAAGATGAACCAAAAATGAACAAGATCGAGCTAAGGTTTATTGTAAATTGACAACCCAAATTTTTACAGAGTCTCGCCCAAATTCGATTCTTAACGCACGCGTTTCTATAATACGTACATCATCTGTATCCATATCATCAATAGTCCATAAAAAATTGCCTGTCAAAGCAGATAAGAACTCTGCCATCCTACCAGCTCCTGATGCAGGCTCGCCCCCTGCAGGAATAGTGGTTATGCTCCTCGAACACTCACTGCGCCATCCCATATCATAAGAACAGTCTTTTTTTTTCTCCCTAAATTTTATGCGATATGATATCTTTCCATAACCATGTTTTTCTCTCCATGCAGGCGGACTCCACCCTAGGATTACATGCCAAGGATACCTCACTGTCGTTGAAAAAACAACGACCACACGGTCACTAAGTCCACGTACTTGATGAGGCGGGTCATATTTTCCAATACCTTCAGCTAATGTTTCTTCACTCTGAAGACCAATAACTCTTGGAGTTTCTTTTTGCTCAACCTCCCACCCATCACTCGCGATTAAAGAGTGTTGGATATTAAACTTATCATATCCTCCCTTAGCCGGCTCATAAGCTGTAACTTCGACAGGCTCAGATATTTTATTCCTTATTTTAAACAAGGAAAATTCCCCTCCCAAAGCGGGCCAACAGGAAATAGTTATATGAAAAACCGTACGTTTGGGTACGCGCCCTCCTTTATAAACCATGAGTTCTCCTACGACATTTCTCACCGCGTCACAGCTACTTGAAATATTTCTTGAAGGAACCCTAAATACACAACTATTCGCGCTCAAAGCAACTGAATCATGTACATAAATTTGTCCGAATCGCAACTGTAGTTTGATATGTGGTTCCGTAGAAAAGCGACCAAGGATGTGAAAATCAATAAGCCTATCAGGTTCAGCGGCTTGTATATTGTGCGGAGAATAGGAATATAGTTGAGGAATTCTAGCGTCATTCCTAGAC
>JBAWZJ010000176.1:0-4769 GCA_037143085.1 Parachlamydiaceae bacterium
AATTAATACTAAACGACTTGCGATGTTCAATCCACGGGTATTTTTTGCGCAGCTAGAAACGCCAACTTTTGGCTCACGTTTGGTATAATGATCATGCGGAACAAAAATTGCAAGAGTTTTTCTCTGGAGAGATAAAAAAAACAGTTGAATATTAAATTTTTAATTGTTACATTTAAGTTAGTGCGAAATGTTGCTATTTACTAACTTATTAGTTGTTTGATAGCAAGTTCGTCGGCCTTCATGAATTTCGAGCAACAATGGCAACCCTTAATCAGGAGAGTCGTATGCCTAAAGGATATGAAGATTTTAAAAGTGGCAAGAAAAAAGCCAAGTTAACGCTGAAAGAAAAACGTCAGCGTAAACGTGATAAGAAGATGCATGTTCATGAGAGCATGCCGCACACTGATATCATTATCTAGTCATAATGGTTTCTTCAGTGTTTCTAGGCCTTACAGATTTACTGTAAGGCCTTTCTTCTACCTAACAATTCGCTTTGAATTTATCCCTCACTCGGTTACACTTTCCCTAAACTCCACTTTGTACATTTTTTTGTTCATCTTCCGAGAGAGGCAAACTCCAGCTAAATAAATTTCTCGGAAGGGCACAAAATCCCCATCCGTCGAAATTTATTACGCTGGAGTTTGCCTCTCTCTGGAATCTGAACGAAAAAAATGTACAAAATCGAGCTAAAAACTTATGACCCTCTTACTCAATTGCAATTCTTTATCTAAATCGTTTGGATCCAAGGAACTCTTTTCTGATATATCTCTCGGTATTTTTAAAGGAGATAAAATAGGGTTGATTGGCCCCAATGGCGCAGGAAAGTCTACTCTACTAAAAATTTTGGCCGGGATTGAAAAGGAAGATAACGGTATCGTTGCTTGGAGAAAATCTTTGCGCGTTGGCTATGTTCCACAAAGCTCTACTTATCCAGACCTCCCGATCGAAGAGCTTTTATTAAAAGCCGCTCCATCAGATCATTCCGCCTCGCACTATGAGCAAGAAACCTACACCAATATCATTTTATCGAAACTTGGATTTAAGGACACTACTCAGATAGCCAGCACTCTATCTGGTGGATGGAAAAAGAGATTAGATATAGCAAAAGAGTTGATCAAATCTCCTGACGTTTTGTTTCTTGATGAACCGACAAACCACTTAGATCTCGAGGGAATCTTTTGGTTAGAATCGTTCTTAAAAAGTGAGGGAATCGCTTTTGTCGTCACGAGCCACGACCGTTACTTTCTAGACAACGTAGCCACGCGCATTATCGAATTGAATTCCATGTACCCTGAAGGGATTTTCTCTTGTGAAGGCAACTATTCCAATTTTGTTGAAAAGAGAGCTGAATTTATTAATCACCAACTGCAGTGTGAGAGAGGACTTGCTTCGAAAGTTCGCGGAGAAGTTCATTGGTTGCGGCAGTCGCCAAAGGCGCGTACAACAAAATCGCAGGCGCGCATTCAGAGTGCTGGACGTCTGATTGATGAGTTATCGGAAATTAAATCTCGCAATAAACACGTCAAGGCTAAGATCGATTTTGATGCGACAGAGCGGCAAACAAGAAAGCTCTTAACGACTAAAAATTTAGAGAAAAGTCTAGGAGGAAAGCTATTGTTTTCCGGACTCGATCTCACGTTAGCTCCAGGAACACGCCTTGGTGTTATCGGCGAAAACGGAACTGGAAAGAGTACTTTTTTAAAGGTTTTAGCTGGAGAAATCAATCCTGACAAAGGAACAATAAAGTGCGCAGATGACTTACGAATTGTATATTTCGACCAACATCGACAAAAATTAAATCCGGATGACACACTACGCCAAGCCTTATCTCCAAATAGCGATACCGTTCTTTACAGAGACCAACACATTCACGTAAATTCTTGGGGTAAACGTTTTCTATTTTACCCTGATAGGATGGATCTTCCTGTAAAACAGCTGTCAGGTGGCGAACGCGCACGGATTGGTATCGCCCGATTGATGTTACAACCGGCGGATATCTTATTTCTTGATGAGCCGACGAACGATTTGGATATTGCCACATTGGAAACACTAGAAGAAAGTTTGAGCGAATTTCCTGGGGCTATAGTTCTGATCACACATGACCGCGCGATGCTAGATCGGCTAACAACTTGTGTGATTGGGTTGGGAATTCCAGGGGAGACTCCCCTTCTTGCCGATTATAACCAATGGGAAGAGTATGTCAAAGAACATGAAAGCTCTAATAATAATAGTGCTGTCGCAAAAAAAATAACGGCAGAGATAGAGCGGAATTCAAAACCGGTACCGCCGAAAAAATTATCTTACAAGGAAACAAAAGAATTGGAGTCGATGGAGTCGACAATACTTACCCTTGAAGAGAAAATAGCAAAGCTTACTGATATAATTAATGAGCATACAAAAGCAAATAACCTGACAGCTTTAAGCGTCGCTTGTCAGGAAATTGATGCTGCACAAAAAGAGCTGGATCGGCTATACCATCGTTGGCAAGAACTCGGGGGGTAGTATGACTTTGTATAACTTGGATAACATCGCAACGCAGGCAATGATTGAGAGAGGGTTTATCCCTGGATTTTCTCCCGAGATAATGAAAGAAATATCTCAGATAACGCTTCCCTCTATCCCTTTATCCGACAGCAAAGCTCGTGATATGCGTCATCTCAAGTGGTGTTCCATCGATAATGATGACTCTCTCGACCTCGATCAGCTAACCTTTGCGGAGTCTCTTGGTTCGCATGGGTTCCGGATTTATGTTGCTGTCGCCTGCGTAGATCTCCTCGTGAAGAAAAAAGATATTGTCGACGATCGCGCTAAAAACAACACAACTTCAGTTTATACGCCGACAAAGAAATTCCCTATGCTCCCGGAGCGTCTGTCAAATGATCTGACATCACTAAATCCCGATAAAGACCGATTAGCAGTTATTTTTGAAGGACATCTCTCATCTGACGGTGCTTTGCAAGAGCATTCGATCTATCTTGGTTATGTCCACAACTACGCAAAACTCGCTTATGATGCAACAAGTGTGTGGCTCGATGGAGGAACTATTCCAAAGCCGATAGCAGCAGTTGATGGATTGGCCGAACAAGTGATCTTACAAGATGCTATCGCCCAAAAGCTTGCGTTGCTACGTCACACGCAAGGGGCTTTGAGCTTAGAAACAATTGAGCCACAAACGATTTTATCCAACGGCATTCCCGTTGATATTAAACCTATGCCAAAAAATCGTGGTCGTTTGTTAATCGAAAATTTCATGATTGTTGCGAATATGATTTCAGCTCGATTTGCTACGGAGCACAGCCTCCCCTTTATTCGACGTGTTGTTACGACACCTAAACGGTGGGATAAAATCGTTGAGATCGCGGCGGAGCATGGGGAAACGTTGCCAATGACACCTGATGCCATTGCATTAGAAAAATTTCTGGTAAAGCAACGGAAAGCAAACCCAAAAGCCTTTCCGGATATATCCCTTACAGTGATTAAACTTTTAGGGAGAGGAGAATATAGGGTTGTCGCTCCGGGAAGAAACGTTCCCGGTCATTTTGGTCTTGCCGTACGCGATTATAGCCACTCTACAGCGCCAAACCGCCGTTATCCCGATTTGATTGTTCAACGTATTATTCTATCTGTGCTGTACCAGACACCCCTCCCCTACACTGAAAAGGAACTTGGGGAGCTTGCATTTCACTGTACTCAGAAAGAAGACGATGCGGATAAGGTGGAAAGGCGTATGCGCAAATCTGCAGCTGCGCTGATTCTTATGAATGATATAGGGAAAGAGTTTGACGGTATCATCACAGGTGTTGGAGAAAAAGGAACATGGATCAGGCTATTTTCTCCTCCAGTCGAAGGGAAACTTGTAAAGGGTATTGGGTCTGTGGATGTCGGCGATTGGGTTCGAGTCAAGCTTCTTCATACGGATGTTTTAGCCGGGTACATCGACTTTTCGTTTATTAAACCTCTTGCATAATTCACGGTTCATCTTTTTTCGCGCATCTGTTAATCATAAATGTTCACTGGGTATCGTTACCTACCCTTTTTCACAACCCCTTCATAAAATTCATTCATCTCATAATGGTACTGCGCCTAATACAACTTGTTGCCAATATAGTGCCATTCATCACAGCAGTCGACTCCGTATTGCACCATCGTGTTGATTATCACAGCAATCAGTTTACTCTTGGAGTTGCCTGGATAACACAAAGCTCCTGCATTCGTCAGACAATACTGCGCGCTCTTCCGATGAGTCATATTGGGTAAATACCAACATTTCTCCTTCACATCTTTAAAGCATCTTTCAGCATTCTCTTTATGAAATGCTGCCTTCTGCGCAGGCGTCTTGCAATCTTCATACACCAACGCCCTACAATAATGCATCTGTATATGTCTTATAGCATGAAGATTCTCATATGCATGTGCACGACCCATAAAAAATATCCCTAACGCTAGCAATAACGCGGCTAAATAATAATGCCAATATTTCCTCAATGTTTCTAACACGTAAAAACCTCTGTTCTTTTTAAAATATGAATATTCCGTTCTATAACACCTGCTCCGGGGACCGATAGAGGAAGAGCGAAAACGAAAGACGGTAAAACAAGCAAGGATAGAAAAAAAATTTTGAATCGATCAAAAAATGAATGTGTTCCAGTCCGCATCATCCCCCTAACGACAAAAACGTTCCATTCTTCATCAAATTTTAAATATTGTCAAATTATACCAAATATATACGGCTCAAAGCTCAAAATGAGAAATTTTGGCTAGCTTGAAAG
>JBAWZJ010000177.1:0-4762 GCA_037143085.1 Parachlamydiaceae bacterium
GCGCTTTACGATCGATCGAATCGCGGGAGCTTTCAAGCTAGCCAAAAAGTCCAATTTGCAACTGGAACCAGTATATCACCAATCACCATTTTTTTCATATCCGTATTGGATCAGATAATTATTGTAAATGGATTTGAAAGCCTGTTTTTGACTTTCAGAGAAAACTTCTTTCCAAATCCCTATCTGCCCCTTTCGAAAGGTATTTGTACCCCCAAAAATCTTATGAGCAATGTTTTCTGCCCTCTCAATGGTCATCGGGACCTCCAAAAATGTAGCCAATCCTATTACTTCTTCAACTTGATCATTGAAATTGCCTCCCCCCTCAACACCAACAAGTTTTTCAAATCGCGCAGAATAAAGATTCTTCTTCGAAATCCCAGCAACAGCACTTGCATACCTTAGAAAAAACAATTCAAACGCTCGCTCTCCTGTCTTCGCTCCTGTAATCAACTCGGTAAGCTGCAAGTGTGGATTTTGGATTTTTGATACGGGCATCCAAGACCACTGTCCCTCCTGAAACCAACTTTGGACTGAAACCACATGATCTCGAGGAACCCTCATGATAAAAATAACCTTATATCCTTCTACCACTAATTGACGAATGGATTCCTCACTAAAATTATGAGCAATAGCAAAACTTCCATTCTTCATCTCTTTTTTAACCATACCAATCGCTTGAGTATTCGATCCAAGATTTGAAAGATGATATGCCGGACCCTTATTAAGAATTAACGAAAGTGTTTTGCCAATGAGATGGGTTCCACATTTGGGGGGGCTCACAACAACAAACGGCCTATGCCCTAATGTTGCTGTATCAATTTGACCTTGATTGCTAGCTTTCCTTTTTTCGGGAAGAAGTGAATGAGAGCCTAGTAGGTCAACAGAAAAAACAACAAAGGCGGCTAACACCGAAAATAAGAAACGTTGAAAAAAAATCATATCTATACTCCTATTGGTTCAAAGATGAACTGTTTGGCTGCGTCAAAGCCCCGAGATTGAAATCGCATCGAGGGCAATATTAGCCAATAGGCCCCTCGACTCGATTTATTCAATTGCGGGAACTTTCACGCTAGCTAAACAATCCACCTTTGAACCAAGAGGAGTATTCTCTGACGATTTTCCCCGATGACTAACACGGCTTGAAGCTTCCAGAATATTACAAAATGCAACAGATGAAGGCAAAACAATCACCACTAATTGACAAAGATATTTCATGAATAATCTCGTTGTAATAGATCTCTTGCAAGAGATTTAGCATTTGGCTTTTTATATAAAAATTTTACTAACTTGTCAAGATTTTGAATCACGCCCGAAATATTCATAACGCATTATAATTTAAAACTTTACAAAAACAAAACCAACCTAATTCAACAACAAAAAAAAGAAAAACCATTTTTTTGTATACTAAAAACTTTTTTAAAACGTAATATTAGGATTAAGTCTTTAGTTAATACACAATAAGTGTTTACAAAAGATTTTGTTTGAAAAAACAAATTTTACTAAAACAGGAGAATGAAAATGAGATCATTAATTAAACTACTCGTTTTCGGGTCAACTTCACTATGCTGGACCAGTCTAGCTTATAGTGATCCTTACCAACAAGAAACTTCATCCATGCCTGCCTCAACTCAGCAAGGTTATTATAATCAAGGAAATAGCCAAGGCCGTCAACAACAACAGTCTCCTCTTAAGCAAATGTATGCTCAACCTTACCGCTATAACAAACAACCAAGTACTCCATATAGCGGAATGCCACAAACAAATACTGGTGCTCAAGGGACTTTAGCTGAAAATACTCCCAAAATGCCTTCTGATTCAGAAATAACACAAAGTATCCAAGACCTTCTTGGTACAGATGCTTTTTCCACAAGGTTTAAGAAGGTTACATTCGATGTAAATAATAGAACAGTTACTCTTAGAGGCTCTGTAGATACTGATGAAGATAAAAGCAAAATTGGTTTTGCTGTAAAAGATATTAATGGCGTTAAACGAGTTCATAATCACATCTCGGTGATGAAAGAAATACCCAAAATAACGCGCAGATAACACTGATGTCTTTGAACCTAAAAACGGCAATTCAAGGCGGTAAAGCGATCCAGAATTTTATTCATTTACCGTCTTCAACTGCCGTTTCTAGGTTGAATCACATTCGGTAAAAATAGACCTCTTTCGAGAGGTCTATTTTTCCGATAATACAGGACTCAGACTCATCAACAATTTCACTCTATCTAATTTTGCCACCCAAATTTCATGATCCTGTCTACCATATGTTATCCAAATATTATTTCCTTTAGCCAAAATCCCACAAGGGAAAACAACCTGCGTTGGCCTCCAATAGTATGGATATTGCTCTCCTGAATAAAACCCTTTGGCAATTATCGGCCTAGAACTTATATGAGTAATCTCAAAAGGGGGTTGATTCGAAAAAAGATAAGCTCCCATAAAATAGTGAGGCATCACTTTTCCTTCTGAATGTGTTGTGGCTATTTCGATATTTGAATGAAAAATTGATAAATAACGTCCATTAATATCAATCGCTGGTGTCCCTCCACGAAGCTCTCCCCACTTCCATTTAACTGGCGTATTTGACTCCGATAGTGTGTAACAGATCTCTGAATGATACATTGTAAAGAACACTTTATGGGGAGAAATTCGATAAGATAAGCAAAGCCTACCATTGAAGTCGAAAGGAACCCAATTTTTTTCACGTTTTAGGTGTTGTTCTCCATCGAGATAGGCTAATTTCCAGTTATCGTAGAGATAAAATTCATCCTGATAAAAGAGCAATTTTGCTATCCACATGCAAAACCCGCAATCGGTTGCTACTTCTTCTGTATTGTTGCTATAAACAATACAAAGATCATTTCCTACAACCAGAAGCCGAGGATCTTCTGCACGAGAGATCGCAGAACCAAAATCGAGCATATACGCATCACTAATAGGATTGAAATCATCATCAAGCCAAACAAGACCTATGGAGGATTCGGACGCACTTGGAATCGCTGGAAAACAGGGCTTAGAAACCTCGCGAAAACTCATTAATAAAGATCCTTCCCAGCGAACAATCGAAGGATTGAAAGCGTCAGGATGCCCTGGGATATCAATCTTCTTCAGGTCTAAAACAAAATCTGATGGATATTTATCCAAATCCACATATCCGAATAGATTCGCCACAAGGCATGAAAAAACAAGACAAGTATTAATAAAAAATTTCATCATTTATGATCCTTAAAATATTTTTAGGAGCTAACTTCAGAAGTTATACTCCTATTGATTCAAATGTAAACTGTTTGGCTAGCGTCAAAGCTCCCACGGTTAAAACATCGCAATAGGGTCATATTTCTAATATTAATCCTGTTGCGATGTTTTAACCACGGGGCTTTGACGCTAGCCAAAAAGTTCACCTTTCTATTATTTTATATCCTCTAAGCTATCTAAAAGTCCTTTTTTATCAAGTTTGACAACCCACATCTCATGATCTTGCCTGCCATAAAATACTGAAATTGTATTATCTTCGTATATATAACCTACCGGAAAGACTACACGAAGGGGGTGCCAGTATGGTTTGTAAACATTCCCTCTATAGAAATTTTTGCCGATAATAGGTTCGGGGCTCATTTGCATAATCTCAAACGGCGACATCAACGAAAATGTATAGGCACCCATAAAATAATGGAGCATTTCCTGCCCGTCAGAATGAATTGTTTTCATTTTTTCCGAGGAGTGGAAAAACGAAAGATAATATTTATCATCGATATTCAGTGCTGGAGTCCCTCCCCGTAATATCCCCAAATCCCAAGAGATTACTGGGATGGATTCCTCAATTTTTTCACACTCCCCTGTTCCCGGAAGATAACGAAAAATACGATGGGGAGATACGCTATAGGCCAATAATAGCTCATTTTGAAAAACAAAGGGCACCCAACTTTTTTCACGCAAGTTTTTGCTTTCCCCTTCAAATTTTGTGATCGCATCGACTTCTTTGACAACGAGAATTCTATCTACAACTTCTAATCTAGCTATATAGATTCTAAATCCCCCTTTGGTGACTTTTTCATCACGATTGTCGTCGTAGACGATATAAAGATTTCCTCCTACATTAATCAATCTAGCATCTTCGGCTCGGGATGGCACATGAGGTAATGCATTAGGAGGTCGCAAATCGAGAATTTGCGGAGTAGAAATAGTCTGAAACTCTTCATCAAGCCAAACAACCCCTATTTCCGAATGAAATGATTCTTTCCTATCAGGAATAATGCGGAAGGACATTAAGAGTTCCCCATTCCATCGGATAATCGACGGATTAAAAGCCAGGGGGTATTCTTTTATTTCGATTTTTTTTGTTTCCAGCACAAAATCTTGCATTTTTGTTTCTAAATCGATAAGGCAAAATCCTTCTTTGGAAATGGAAAGCAAACAAAGAAGAAAGAAAGAAAAAAAACGACTCTTCATCTCTTGGAAAACTCAGGTTCTTAATAATTGCTTTTAGGTATTAGTTTTTGCACAGGCTTTAAACTTAATAAAAGCTTTGTTTTGTCAATTTTAGCAACCCACACTTCATGATCTTGTCGCCCATAAAGCAACCAGATGTCATCCCCTTCCACAATAAAACCTGAAGGGAAAACAACACGCAGAGGCTTCCATGTTTTATACATAGGACCTTCATAAAAGCTCTTATGCACAATCGGATAATGGCTCAGACCTGTAATAGCAAAAGGATATTCAGCCTGAAAGGTATATGCTCCCATAAAATAATGGTTCA
>JBAWZJ010000178.1:0-4745 GCA_037143085.1 Parachlamydiaceae bacterium
ATTGCTCCCGCTACCACCTCAAGGTAGTGCGTCTACCATTTCGCCACCTCGGCATCTAACTTCATTCAAAATGAGCGGGAAAAGGGATTCGAACCCTCGACCTCCTCCTTGGCAAGGAGGCGCTCTAGCCAACTGAGCTATTCCCGCATTATGTATATTTTAGCAAACAATGTGCCAAGCTGAGGACTCGAACCTCAATTTCGTGTTTTTCAGACACGCGCCGTGACCATCTTGGCTAGCTTGGCATACGATGGACAACTTGAATTATAACAAAAAAAAACCAACTAAAGTAAATAAAAAAAATAATCAACAAAAGAAATATATTTACACCGTACGTGATTAAAAAAACCGTTTTAAGATATCGTGACCTTAGGGAAATATCAAATACGGTGCTGGAGGAATAGGAGATTTTTTTTTAGCCCAAGACCTCATTTTGAACTATGAGGAGTATATACTGGTTCCAGCTTAAAGTTGGACTTTTTGGCTAGCTTGAAAGCTCCCGCGATTCGATCGATCGTAAAGCGCGCTGTATTAATTCAATACAGCTAGCTTTACGATCGTCGAATCCCGGGGCTTTGAAGCAGCTAAAAAGTCCAAATTTCAACAAGAAGCAGTATATGGCGAATCTGATAAACTCACCTGATCCCCCACGAGATGTGGGGGATCAGATAGTATTTTAACGCGCGGTAGACTCAAAGTCGAAGACCAACTCTTCTTCGAGTTCTCGGTCGACGAATTTCTTGACTCTCTTGTGCCGTTCGAAGCCCGTTCCCCCTGGGATGATGTGTCCCATGATCACGTTCTCTTTGAAACCGAGTAAGAAGTCTGTTTTTCCAGCACATGCCGCTTCTGTCAAGACACGTGTTGTATCTTGGAAGGAAGCTGCCGAAATGAACGATTCTGTACTGAGAGAAGCTTTTGTGATCCCCAAGAGAACTGGCGTTGCTTGCGCTGCTTTGCCGCCTTCTTTTGTCACTTTTAAGTTCTCCAGCTCAAATCCCTTCTTATCGATTTCTTCGCCGAACAGCAAGCTTGTATCACCAGGATCGGAGACGCGAACTTTTTTGAGCATCTGACGCACGATGATTTCGATGTGTTTGTCGTTGATGTCCACACCCTGTAGGCGATAAACCTCTTGCACCTGGTTAACCAAGTACTTCTGAAGTTCTCTCACACCACAAATCTCGAGGATTTCGTGAGGTATCACAACACCGTCTGTCAACTGTTGCCCTTTAATCACATGGTCACTGCGCTGAACAATTAAGTGCTTCGTGTGAGGAATTAGATGTTCCTCTTCCATGCCAGAAACTTCATCTCGCACGACAACGATACGCTTATTTTTCTGGACACCACGGAAGTCGACAACACCATCGATCTTCGCAATCTCTGCGGAGTCTTTAGGTTTGCGCGCTTCGAACAACTCGGCAACCCTTGGGAGACCGCCGGTGATATCCTTTGTCTTCATAGCAGCGCCAGGCAACCTAGCGAGGAGCGTTCCTGCTGTTGCATAGAACTTCTCGACGACAGAGATAATCGCTCCTGCAGGCAGAGGATACGTTCCAACGAGCTCTGTAAACCCTTTGTCTGCGTAGATAACGATCTGTGGATGCAGTTCGCCACGATGCTGCTTAACGATCAATTCAGACTGACCTGTTTGTTTATTAAGGTCTTTCTCTGTTGAGATCCCTTCAACCAAGTCTTCGTACTTCACATATCCTGGGCGATCGCAAATAATAGGAATATTGTGCTGTTCCCATTCCGCAATTTTTATTCCAGGCTTAATCTTGGCACCGTCTGCCAAGAATATTTTCGTTCCGAGTTCAATCTTAAATGTTTGAAGCGGTTCGATCGATTTTGTACTTAATAACTTCTTATATTCCTCGATAGAACGACCTTCATCGCGGACGATGTTGAGGTATCCGTTCTTATTGAGTGTTACCCAACGTCCTTCAGCATCTTTTACAACGCGAAGGTCTGTGTAAACCAATAACCCTTCATCTTCAGCAACGATCTCCGGAGTCAAGCTAGCAGATGCAATACCGCCCAAGTGGAACGTACGCATTGTCAACTGAGTTCCCGGTTCCCCGATCGACTGTGCGGCAATGATACCAACAGCTTCACCCATGCTGACCGAGCGTCCATTTGCTAGGTTAACACCATAACATTTAGCGCATACACCACGACGTGTTTCACATGTAAGAACAGAGCGGATACGGATGTTTTCAATACCTGAGTCGTCAATCGCTTCAGCTTGTTGAATTGTCAACGTATCACCCGCTTTAGCGAGAAGCTTAGTGCTGTCGCCTGGAAGGTAGATATCATCGCAGACAGTACGTCCGAAAATACGGTCTTTTAGAGGGAGTAACTCTTCTTGACCTTGTTTAATTGCAGAGACTTCAATACCATTGAGAGTACCGCAATCTTCTTCTGTGATGATCACATCTTGAGCCACGTCAACCAAACGGCGAGTCAAGTAACCGGAGTCGGCAGTTTTCAACGCCGTATCCGCAAGACCCTTACGCGCTCCGTGAGATGAGATAGAGAACTCTAGGACTGTCAACCCTTCACGGAAGTTTGATGTAATCGGCGATTCAATGATCTCACCCGATGGTTTTGCCATCAGACCGCGCAATGCACCAAGCTGTTTAATTTGCGATTTGTTACCACGAGCACCGGAGTCCATCATCAGATAGAGAGGATTCTTTTTCCCGTTCTTCATTTCACTGATCAACTGGAATAGTTCCTCAGAAAGAGAATCTGAAACTTCGGTCCATATACTAATAGTTTTCGATTTTCTTTCCCCTTCGGTGATGATCCCTTCCTCATGCTGTTTTGTCACTAAAGCCACGCGGTCGTGAGCTTCTTTGATGATTTTACGCTTGTTCGAAGGAATACGAACGTCACTGACGCCCATAGAGAGAGCAGCTTTCGTTGCTTCCGTAAAGCCTAATGACTTCAAGTTATCCAAGAAACGAACAGTCGCTTCAAGACCAACTTTTTTGTAACATTGCATGATCAGTTCGCCCATCTTTTTCTTTGGCAAACTATAGTTTTGGAATCCTAACTCCTTAGGAACAATTGTATTGAAAAGAACGCGACCAGGAGTTGTCTCAATAATGCTGCCATCATGAGTTCTTAGTTTAATCAACTCGTGGATACGCAATCCTCGGTTATAATGAACGAGCTCATTCTTTGCAGGCTTTACGTTTTCGTACCAACTGTAGCTACCGCTGTTATAGAGCGCTTGAAGAACCTCTTTGGCATCACGGAAAACACGCGTCTTTTTACCGTGTTCTTCAGGGAAGTACATAGGATCGCACATGATATAGTACAATCCAAGCGTCATATCTTGAGAAGGAACAGCAACAGGTTTACCTGAAGATGGCAAGAAGATGTTATCCGGAGCCATCATCAGCAACTTAGCTTCAAGTTGAGCTTCAACAGAAAGTGGAACGTAAACAGCCATCTGGTCACCGTCAAAGTCAGCGTTGAACGCAGCGCAGACGAGAGGGTGGATACGAATAGCTTTACCTTCAATAAGAACAGGCTCAAACGCTTGAATCCCCAAACGGTGCAACGTAGGAGCGCGGTTTAGAAGTACAGGATGCCCTTTGATCACATCTTCAAGAACGTCCCACACCTCAGGAGCATGTCTCTGGATCATTTTCTTTGCAGAGCGGATCGTGTACACATACCCCAAATCTTTCAGACGTTTTACAATGAAAGGTTCGAATAATTCGAGAGCCATTAGTTTCGGTAGACCACACTGATTGAATTTCAGCTCCGGTCCAACGATAATAACGGAACGGCCTGAGTAGTCGACACGTTTTCCTAATAGGTTCTGTCGGAAGCGACCCTGTTTTCCTTTTAGCATCTCTGAAAGAGATTTCAAAGGACGGTTACCAGCTCCCATGACAGGATGACCGTGGCGACCATTGTCAAACAACGCATCTACAGCCTCTTGAAGCATCCTTTTTTCGTTGCGGATAATCACTTCAGGTGTTTTTAGCTTAAGAATAGCTTTTAAACGGTTGTTTCTGTTGATGACTCGACGATAAAGATCGTTGAGGTCTGACGTTGCAAACCGACCGCCATCGATAGGAACAAGAGGACGGAGGTCTGGTGGGATGACAGGAACACACGACATCACCATCCACTCAGGTTTATTTACCGACGACACAAAACTTTCGACGATTTTCAAACGCTTAGCAAGCTTCATACGAGCTTGCATCGACTTTGTTTTACGCAATTTATCTTTTAGGTCAACGAGGAGTGTTTGAAGGTCTTCGCCAGCTAACAGATCGCGAATTGCTTCGCCCCCCATTTTAGCAACGAAAGCATCACGGCCCCATTTCTCTTGGGCTTCTCTATATTCCACATCGCTGAGCAATTGTTTCTTTTCTAGATCTGTATTACCTGCGTCGATGACAACGTATTCTTCGTAATAGATGACTCGTTCGAGATCAGCTGATGTCATGCCTAAGACGTTACCGATACGAGAAGGCATTGTTTTAAAGAACCAAATATGGACTATAGGTACTGCGAGATCGATGTGAGCCATTCTTTCGCGACGCACTTTGGACAATGTGACTTCGACACCACATCTGTCGCAGACGATCCCTTTGTGCTTAATTTTCTTGTATTTTCCGCAAGCGCACTCCCAATCACGTTGAGGACCGAAAGTTTTCTCGCAGAACAACCCACCTTTTTCGGGTTTAAATGTACGATAATTGATTGTTTCAGGC
>JBAWZJ010000179.1:0-4734 GCA_037143085.1 Parachlamydiaceae bacterium
CTCACTTTAATCGATCTAAGTTACTTGGTTGATGCTCTGCTCACTGCAGGGGCATCTCTAGGATACTATAAGTCATTGAATGCTAAAGTACTGTTTGATAGAGCGCAAGGGCGGCTAATCGGTCGTTATCCTTTAGTAAATCTCAAAGCCGACGGCAATCTGGTAGTTAGAGGAGGCATATTCTTTATGGAAAGCGAACTTCCAAGGGTTAAAGGGGTGACGAAACTCTATATTTGGGAGCAAGCCCGTTTTCAAAAGAGCAGTGGAGACATTCAAAACCCAGCGCTTTTGGAACTTTTCCGAAATTCGGAAAAACTCTCCACAAGAAGGTTTTTACCTCCTAATCATGTTCTCCTTGCCCTGCCGGACAGTTTAAAGCTTTCCTTGGAAAGCCAACGAGACTTGGGACTGCAAAAGATGCGTCAGCTTCTGGGAATCAATGGGCTGCCGTCATTGCAAATTCAAGAAACACTTGGTTTTTTTAATCAACATCCAGATCTTTTAGACGATGCCGGATATCGAGGTTTGCTTAAACTCTTCATTGTTGATGGAGGATTGCTCGTCGAAGACATGATGTCTCCTGAGTTGGCATCTTCCTTTATGAAGCAAATCCACCGGTTTTGCGAGGATAATTACGCCAAAAATATCGATCTTGACAAGCTGGAACAAGCGATCTTTTTCCTTGAAATCGAACAAATAGTAGTCCGCCATCTCAAAACTTTAAACATCCATGTAGACGCACATTTAATTGATATTGAAGTCGAGTGCGAAAAATTATTAATCATGGATGGGACTCCAAGACCAATCTCCTATCTTCTGCATCGATTATTGGTAAAGCATTACGCAACGGCTCCAGTGCTAACAACGGACGGGTTGACTCATTTATTAATCCATGCCATACACCTCTCCCTTTACTATCCTGAAGAGATTCCCGCAACTGTTGGAAAAGACGTCGACACACGGGATCTGATACAAACACGGCAAGAGGAAATTTATCAGTTGCTTCAGGGGCCTCAACAGCAAAATATTTTGAATCGTGTCGTCCGGCATTTTTCTCCAGAGATCATAGAGCTTTCTTGGCCGGAAGATTCTTTTCCTATTTATGAATCTTTAGGTAGCATGAGTGCAATTATTAATGTCATGGAAGGAAGTTATACTTCTTACACATCCAATGTGCAGTTGCTGCCTCCTTCTATCGTCAAAGATGTCAAATTTATCGAGATTTTCGGAGAAAAACAAAGTTTTAAAGGACGGCAAACGGGTTGGTCTAAACCTGTCTTTGACTTTACCGACGACAAGAACGTTAATTATCGCGTGATCAAATCTTATGGTGGGTTGCGTTTCGAACGGCAATTTGGTGCTGATTGGGCTGTCAAGATTGATTTAAAAAAATTTTCTCGAGGAATCGATGTATTAGAAGAATCCGTTCCTTCATTTCTCTATAAGACGACATTTATTTGGAAAAGGGGAGGTACATCAATCACCTTTTTTGCTACGGATAAAGCAACACGCGAACTTCTTTATGAAATCGAACTCAGACGAACGTTGATTACAGACACCGTTATCGATCATTTGACCGATAGCAAGGGCAAGGAACAGGAATACACGTATCCGAAGCCTCGATACAGTGATGCCACTTTTATCATCCACCGTCTCGATGTTGCTGGAAAGAGATCAGGATTGGTCGTTGCTAATTTGAGCCAATGTTCTTTCGCGCCGGCCTTAAAATCCTTCGAAGATCCCGCCTATATCGTCGCTTTACAAGACTTAGCTACTGGAGAGGTCAAATCGATCGAGTTCCCCCGTTATGGATTGACCTTCAACGTGAAACGAGATGAAAAAACAGATCACTGGATAGCAGAAACACCCAAAATGGAGGGCTTCACCATTGCGGAAGTTCAAGGAATTCATGCATTACGCCAGTTCAACCATTACCTGATCATGGAAAAGCTATCTTCAAAAGGGGGGTTAGAGCGTCGTGTCCTGATTCCTGATCTGCTTTTCAGATCCTTTGAAGAAAACCCAAATGAGTCAACGTTGGCACCGCCTCAATTCATCAAATCTAATGAAAATCAATCCGTGCAGATTTTTGAGTACACGGTAAATCCTCGTACAGGAGAATTGGAACCGGCAACAGAAGCTGGCCGTTTGCTTCTTGCGATGAATTATCTGTGGAAGCAGGAATATGATCTAGCCAAAAAATGCCTCGACAACATGCCGGCGATTCAGGCTTTGAATAAGGAAGAGTCTTTTCTTTTATTAAGATTAATTACCATTCAAAATAACGATCCTCATCCACGAGCGATCGGTTTGAAGATAAAAGCGTGTGCGCGCTATTTGCAGAACAGTCTGGATTTCTTGCATCACATGTACACTACTGGCAAACGTTTTGACGAGCTGTATTCTTCTTATATTGATAATTTAGAACATTTAGAAACTGCCGATCGATTAACTCGAGAAGAGGAAGTCATCATTTTAAACACAGTAGGCAACAATCTCAATTTCTCGCATAGACGCCAGATGGTCGGACTAGAGATCAATTATCCTGCTAGCCTTCAAGGTCAAGTGACAACGCGGTATTCTCCTCTTGTAGATCAGTATGATTTTGATCAGATTCTCAATTCGATTCGAGATCGCTTGGATCAGGCATTTCGTGGTTTATTAAACGAGCCTGCGGAAATAGAGACGACAGCTGTTCTTGATGAGCGTGTTGTTGATTTTATGGTATTATATGCAGAGTTTCGACGTCTCCCTTCGTTAACCAATGGAGAACTTGAAAAAATTGTAGAAAAATTAACGAATCTACCTATAGGAATTCAAGTATTTTCGAGAGAACATCTCCTTAATATGATCCGTTCGGCTCTGAATATTAAAACAGCCGGCATACTCGACAATCGACATAACAACTTTCCAAACGATGTATTTTTAGCATTAATTTTATTAGGTGTTCTTGATGATCCAAACCAATTTCCCTCTTTAGAAGAACTAAAACATGCAATTTTGAATAAGGGCGATCACGATTTCGCATACACAAAGGAGGGAAAGGCCATTTTGGAAGGGATCGAATATTCTCCTCCGTTTGCAAGAAAACGAATTCTTTTTGATACGGATCCAAAAGAAGTCAGGTTAAAAGCGATACCACAGGAAAATCAAGAGATTCCGGGACGCTGCATTAGGTTATTGGATAACCCCTTTAATCTAAGACCTTTCATCGGTAACATCGACGACTATATTGCTAAGGCACCTTTTGGAAACGTTGTCGTCGCTGAAATGGGTGAAACAACGGAAGGCTTAATCGATGCACTTTCTCAGGATACTGCAGAGTATATCACAAAACGAGAATTGAACAGCATCAAGTCCCTTGTCAGAACTGTTGCGCCAATACCAAAACAACCTCTGTATGCAATCAAAGACATTGGAGCTTTGCACAATTTCCGATTGGACCTACAGGAGGCGGCTTACCTTGGAGCTACGCTCCTGAGTAAGGAGCGTGAGGCGATCGAGCTGTTGGCGAATCGCCCATTTCCCGATCCGTCACGACAAGCCGGCCGTGAGGCGCGGTTAGCAGCAGGGGTTGAGCTACCGATCGACATTGACGAGGCGATTCGTTTGTTTTTACATGCCGATACGGCATTTTATCGTCGACGGAATGAAGCTCTTTCTGTTGATGACACAGTCATGTTAGCAAGGCAAGTGCAGTCGTATTTGGAAAGCGCTACCCACAATCAACATTTGAGCCGCCTTGCCACGGCTATTGAACAATTAGAACATCAGGTGATCACTAAAGCACCTGAAGGTGATCTCCAGGGATCTATGCAAGAGGTGCGTGCATTGGCAACAGCGCGTCGCGCCTATAAAAGCGATGAACACCCGATGTATCTTGTCTTCGAATATTACATGAATTTAATCATGCGACGTGGGCAAGTAGACAACATCGATAAAGTCGTTAATAACCTTGTTGCTGTCATAGAAATGATCATGGGAGCCGGAAAAACTTCGGTGATTTTGCCTTTACTCGGTCAGATGAACGCCGATGGAAAGCACATTTCTATGGGGATTTTTCCAGATGCTCTCATGAAATCGATGGCCAGCGCCATGCATAAGACGATTAAAGGCGGTTTCGACAAAACATTAGAAGTTATGGAATTTGATCGAAAATCCATACTCACTGCGCCATTACTGGAGCATATCTATAGACGCCTATGCGCCATTCGAGATGATCGCAAAATTCTTCTGATGAGCAGCAGCAGCGTTCATGGGCTGTATTTAAAATTTGTCGAGAAGATCGATTTTTACGTGACGCATCTCAAGAAAACTAATGAAGGAACTATTGGTTCATGGATTCGACAGATGTTTTCCAAAGATACAGATACAGATACAGTAAAAATTTCGATGGAGCGTGAACTCACTCTGTTTCGCAAAATCATGGCATTGATTCACGATTCCGGCAGTGCGATACTCGATGAAATCGACACTATCCTCAATGTGTTGAGATCGAGCCATTATACGATCAATGAAGCAAAGGCCCTGCAGACGATTTACAGCACTGTTGTGACGGATCTTTATGTGTTTTTAGAAAGCTCTGAGGCTATTAACACCTCGATTAATTTAGGGTTTTCTTCGAGTACAAGTTCTGAGCCATTCACAAAAGACAGTTATGAAACCATCGTGAAGCCATTGTTGATCCAAGCAATTTTTGACGGTAAGCTTGGGAAAAATGTGGATGGATTGCAC
>JBAWZJ010000180.1:0-4730 GCA_037143085.1 Parachlamydiaceae bacterium
TCCACATTCTGTGTCATCAATACAAAAAAGTGAATTGGAAGCGATAATGAATGGGGTAGTTTATGCTAACATTCCAATCTTACCCTCACCGCAATTTGCTGCCATGGAAGTGGCTTTTTTACAGTTAAAAATTTCAAATACGGAAAAAAATATTATTGATGTTATCTGTAAGGCAATGATGAAATCAGCAGAAGAGATGCAGAAAAGGAATAGAGATGATTATGTTAGACGAGAGACGGTTGATGCGGATAAACCTGGCCCTCAGTCTGGTGCTCAATATTTGACGTACCTTATGTCTATTTCTCCAAGTTTGAGACGTAAAGAGATCGATGGATCGACCGATTCTACTTTTTCTCTCCTTCTCGATGAGACGATTCAAAACTGGATGATTAACCCAATAGTCATCATACCCGAGGCTGATGGGCGGTATCCGAGTGCTTCGTTTGTTACAGGGTGTTTAGTTGGTGGTATAGGAGCGATTGAAAGTGCTATTGGAGCTGATAGTAAGACCCTGGGTGAACAACTTAGTATTGGTCCCGTTGCCGATGCGTTGGCTGCTGCCGGGCCATTTTCGGGGTTACCTGGTGATTATCAATCGGCCGCAGCCCTCGTTGCTGCACTCCTTTACAATGGAGCTTTGAACAAAGCTAGTTCAGAAACAGTCGCTACTGTCGGCGGAGAACAGCCACAAGATCTTGCCTTCGCATTAAATTTCGCAAAACAAGTGATGAATATCATTACAAAAAATATTGAAGGCAACGGGATACTAGATCCTCAGAAGAGCTCTCAGAATGGTTTGGTTCGATTGATGTTGGCCTCGATAGCGTTAAATATGTTATATCGGGCGGGGTATGGAGGAATGTCCGGTATTGATCTAGCGAGTTTGCTTGAAGGGAATACAGGCGATATCCCCGATGCCATTAAAGAGCCATTAGAGCAGTTGATTGATATCGCAAATCAATATTTGCCAGAAAATCCGACAGACAGAGGGAATATTTTGGCTAATTTGACCAAATATGTGGATAGCAAGCATTCTGTTGATTCGATGTTACAGACGACCCGTCTATTGCGAGGTCTTATGCAAGAGATCGAACCTCCTGAAAAGCAAGTTTAGGTTATTTTTTTCAGTCTCTTAGCTTAAAAATAGTGTTAAAAGAGAAGTCAGCGACAGGTAGTCGTCCGTACCGACTAATTCCCTTGCCGAGTGCATCGAAAGTTGTGATATTCCGATGTCAACCGTTGCCATTCCGGTTTGCTGGCTATGAATCGGCCCTACGGTGCTTCCGCAAGGAATATCTCCCCTAGAGACATATTTTTGTAGAGGAATGTTATGTTCGTCGCATAATTTTACTATTTCCGCTGATGATCTGGCATCGGAAGCGTATCTATTTTGAGCATTAACTTTCAAAATGACTCCTTGATTCATTAAAACGGTATGGCGGGGGTCGTGTTTGTCTGCGTAGTTTGGATGCAGGGCATGACCTAGATCGACAGAGGCGCAAAGAGATCGATGAATTATTTGAAAATACTCCTCTCGCGTGAGATTTAAGGATAAACAAATCCTTTCAAGTGTTTGTTCCAAGAATGGCGATCCAGCGCCCTGTGCCGTTGTTGAACCAATCTCTTCGCTGTCCCAAAAAGTGATCATTCTAACAGTCTCACCTTCATTGCCGCTTTTTTCTAAAAATCCCTGCAGAATTGCATAAACGCTAACTAAGCTGTCGATTCTATAGGAAGATATGAGCTCTCCGTGGCCACCCAAGAGGCGTGCAAGTTCGATTGGGACTAAAAAAAGATCGTAAGGAAGAAGGTTTTTAAATGGGACTGCTGTTTTTAAAATTTTTTCTAAAAAATCTCCATTTTCTTTTTTGTTGGTGATTCCTGCCACAGCAGCAAGATGTTCTTGTTTATTCAGGACAGGTCCGCTCTCGTTGACATTGCGGTCTAAATGGATGGCTAACTGAGGGACGATGACAGGGTGATTGTCAATGTATACAAGCTTTTCTTGTGTTGTTCCTTTTGCATCGGTGCAAATAATTCTTCCGGCTATTGCCAAATCGCGATTTAACCATGAAGTCAACAAAGGTGCTCCGTAGATTTCAGTGCCAAGCATGATCATGTTTTCTTTTGTGAACGTAGCATTTGGTTTCAGCTTGAGAGAAGGACTGTCGGTATGAGAAGCTGCGATCTTGAATTTTTTAGGAGTCTTTTTAGGAAGGGTAAAAGCACAAAGAGACGATCCATTACGTATAACAAAATATTTATGACCCAGCTTAAGCTTCCATGATTCTTCTTCTGAGAGTTCTTTAAATCCATTTTTTAGAAGTTCTTTTTTTGTGTTAGCAACTGCATGCCATGCCGTTGGAGAGTTGTTCAAGAAGTGTAACAATTGTTCGATAGATTTTGTTTTCATGTCCACTATTCCTTTGACCTGGCACGTCTTTATGTGTAAATTGCCAATTTTTGAATTACGTCGGTATAAAATCAAGCTTTTTAAGTGGAGGTTGTCATGTTTCGGTATGCTATGGTGTCTACATTTTTTATTTACCTGTTGATCTGTGAGGGAATGTACGCTGCAACCTCTACCTGGACTGCAAATGCGACGCCTATACCGTTAACACAGACTACAAATAGTTCCGTTTTCAATGCGGCAAGCTCCTCCGGAAATTTCATGGTGACGTGGCAAGATAGCTCCACAACGAAGCCTTTCTACGCAATATATGATGGCACCAACTGGACAACACCACAAGTGATACCTGGATTGAGTGGCGGTGATAACGTAGATTCTGACGTCTTTGTTTCTGTCAGCAGCGCCGGGCTCTTTATGGTAACATGGAAGGATACGTCAACATTACATCCTTTTTATGCCCTTTATGATGGATCCAGTTGGACAACACCGCAAGCAATTCCTGGATCAGGTTCAATGTTTGGCGATGCATTTTCAGCAGTTAACCCCGCCGGTGAATTTATGGTCACTTGGGTCATCGCTTCCGGAGCCCCCGACTACGCTATTTACGATGGATCCAGTTGGACAACTCCTGGACCGATACCTACTGTCGAAGAATTTGGCATTAATGCCTACTGTTCCGCGGACTATTCAGGCAATTTTATGGTGACAGGCTGGAATATCACTAATCTTCCAGCTTATACAATCTATGACGGGACAACATGGACGCCTCTTACAGACATAGGGGAAAGTGATGCAAATTCTGACGTGTTTTCTTCGTTCAATTCATTAGGATTTATGGTGACATGGCAAGATGCTACGACAAATAAGCCTTTTTATTCGATCTATAATGGATCTAGTTGGACAACCCCCCAAGCAATACCCGGATCTAATCCCATCGTGACCAATGTATTATCATCGGCGAGCCCATCGGGTGATTTTATGGTCACATGGAAGGATAATGCAACAAGCGAACCGTTTTATGCCATCTACGATGGAATAAGCTGGACTACACCACAAGCGATACCTGGAGCCGGACCTTCCGATAATTATGCAGCTTCCTCTGTAAACGTTGCTGGTAATTTTTTCTTGACGTGGCAAGATGGCACAACGAATGATCCATTTTATGCGGAACAGAATATTCAAAACAATCCACTGCCTCCGGTGTCGTTAAAAGGAAAACAAAAATCTACCCGTTTTTGGACTCAAACAGAGTTTTATGATGTACTTTCTTGGGGTGCGCCGGTAAGTGGTGTTTCTCCGGCATCGTATAAGATCTATAGAGATAGCTTAACGAACCTTATCGGTGTTGTCCAAGCAGGACCCAATCTTTATTTTGAGGATCACAATAGAAGAAATATTGCATATACATATTACATTGTCAGTATAGACGTTAATGGAAACAGCTCTTCCCCTGGGATGATCGTAGTTACCCCAAAGTAATTAGCGACAAAGTGTGTCTTTAAAAAAAATATAACATCGCATTTAGGGGAAAGAGGTCATGCGACCTCCTTCCATAGTGGACTTTTAGATAATCAGGTTCCCTGGCATCTTTTTATACAAAATGCAGCGAATGTACTCAATGCTATCGCCCCAACCAGACCGCCTATAGTTAGTAGGGCAGCACCAGCAGAGTTGGAACCTGTAGCACGGAGCGCAGCTCCGGGAATGATCAATAAAGCAGCAATAGTAGCTGTGACGTAAGTAACGTTTTTGTAGCAAGAGCTTTGTTTACAAGCGGCATCACAGCAAGCTCGCTGGTCTTCTTGTTGCTGCTTCCAGCCTGGCGGCATCGGAACGATGAAGGAAGGAGGATAGAACAAAGGTGGTGGAGAATTATTATAAGCGATCGCATTTCTTGTATGATCAGATATAGGAGCAACAGAAGTCATAAATAACAATCCTTTTTATGGTTTTTCGAAAAAGTGTAAATTGTTCTAATTTTTTTGTAAATAAACTTCTTATGTAATTTAAAGAAAGGACGCAAAGAGAAAAAAATCGTAACAGTTATTTCTAAATACACCACGTCAATTAAATTGTCATCTTTTAGCGTGCTAAAACCCCGGGGTTTTGGTTCAGCCGCAATACTGCTCTCTTTGCGTAAGGTGAGTTAATAGGATTTTCTTTTGTTTATGGAATACGCATAAGTAGAATCATAATATTCCAAGACGATTTCTAATGCTTTGGCAATATCCCTACTTTCCAATGCTGCGAGAGCTTCTTTTTTTCTTTGCCCTCCCAGATGGCGTCCAATCTTTTCTGTGGCGGCGATTAAATGCTCTTT
>JBAWZJ010000181.1:0-4696 GCA_037143085.1 Parachlamydiaceae bacterium
CCATTAACGATTACTGTATTTTCTTTTGATATCACAATTTTTTCCGCAGAACCGAGGGCAGTGGCAGGGACTTCTTTGAGAGACATTCCTGCTTCTTCAGAAATAACAGTTGCGCCTGTGAGGACAGCGATATCTTGCAAGACGGCTTTACGGTTATCCCCGAAACCAGGAGCTTTGACCGCAGCAATTTTCAATGTACCTCTCAGCTTATTGACAACGAGAGTTGAGAGTGCATCGGCTTCGATATCTTCAGCAATGATTAACAGTTCCTTTCCTGTTGTTGCGATAGAGGAAAGGACAGGAAGGATTTCGTGAATATTGCTGATTTTTTTGTCTACGATGAGAATTTGCGGAGATTGAGTCAACTCTGCCGTCATTTTATCTGCGTTAGTGCAGAAATAGGCACTGATGTAACCTCTGTCAAATTGCATCCCTTCGACGATTTCAATACTCGTTTCTGTCCCTTTTGCTTCTTCAATAGTGATCACGCCGGATTTTCCCACTTTTTCCATGGCTTCTGCAATGATCTGTCCGATTTCTTCATTTCCTGAGGCTGATGCTGTGGCGATGTTTTTTATCTCTTTATTGCCTTTAATTGGAATCGCTGCTTTTTCAAGTTCTTTGAGAACACTTTCAAGAGCTTTGTCCATCCCTCGTTTAATGCCGATAGGGCTTGCTCCGGCAGCTACATGCTTGACACCGCCCTCAACAAGAGCTCTTAAAAGAACTGTTGCAGTTGTTGTTCCGTCACCGCATTTTTCTTTGAGTTTTTGTACAACTTCTTTAGCTATCGAAACGCCCATATTTTCATACTGGTTTGCTAAGGAGATATCTTTTACAATACTGCTTCCGTCGTTTGTGATTGTTGGAGCCCCCCAGCTTTTTTCCAGGCCAACATTTCGTCCTTTGGGTCCAAGTGTAAACGCGATGACGTCAGCAAGCTTTCTGATACCGGCTAGGAGTAGATCGCGAGCTGCTTCTTCGAAAATAATTTCCTTTGGTCCTGAAGTCATGATTTTTCTCCTTATGTTTTATGTTTTTTAAGAACTAATGATCTTTCTTTTCCCGGAGAGTGAATGATTTCATTCGAGTGGATGAAAAGCATCATTAATGAGTAGTCCAATGGATTTTGTATAATTTCCTTTCCTTCTCTTAAAACGAAGATATAAGGGTGTGCGAGTAACCTGAGAGAGCGGTTTGGTTTGGTATTCATAGTGTGGTCTCCTAAGGAACAGTAGGATAATCTGTTTGGATTAAAGGGGGAAGGGAAAAATGAATCGTATTAGAATTTTTGCATAACCTTATTTGGTTGTTAAAATCGTCATTTTTGGCGTCTTTACCGACAAGGCTGATTATGCGAGAAGTTTGTTATAGACATCCCGTTTACTCACGCCTCGAAGTTTTGCGACAGCGATAATAGCCTCTTTTTGAGATATCCCATACTCTTTTTGTAAGAAGGCTACATGTTCTTCCGGTGTTAATGTCTCCCAGTCTGTCAGCATAGGGGAAGGGTTGCTCGCAATCATGAGTACAATCTCTCCTCGCACAGAAGTGTCTCCCCACTTCTCTAGTAATGTAGCAGCGGTTCCTTTTGCAAATTCTTCAAATTTTTTTGTCAGCTCCCGAGCAACGACTAAGGGGCGTTCAGGAGCCAATTCTTTTATGCAATCGAGAGCGTGAGTCAGTCTATTTGGTGACTCATAACAAACCGTCGTTCCATTGTATGCTAAAATCTCTTGTAATGCCCTCTTGAGTTCTCCTTGCTTCCTCGGTAGAAAACCGACGAATTGAAACCTCTCTGTTTCTAGCCCTGAACCGCATAAGGCTGTCACAGCAGCGCAAGGGCCTGGGATTGGGATTACTAAAATATTCTGTTCTACACATGCTTGGATCAATTTAGTCCCTGGATCGGAAATTCCGGGAGTCCCTGCATCCGAAATAAGGCTGATAATAGCCCCTCTCTGGAGATCTTCGAGGACCTTATTTTGTTTTTCGTTTTCACTGAATTTGTGAAAACTGACTAGAGGTTTTTGGATGTTATAATGATCGAGTAACACGCGGCTATGGCGAGTGTCTTCGGCTAGAATGTAATCGCTAGATTTTAAAGTGTCGACAGCGCGGAATGTGATGTCTTGCAAGTTGCCTATTGGTGTGGCAACAACATAAAGAGTCACAGAAACTCCTCAGAATAGAAAAAAAAGGTGGCACCCAGATTCGAACTGGGGAATGGAAGCTTTGCAGGCTTCTGCCTTACCACTTGGCCATGCCACCGTTTATGAACGCAAGGTTATACAATAGTTATTGTATACACGTCAAGCGTTTTCTAAAAATTATGCTGTTTCTAGCCTCATGATATCTTTTGAGAGGTTTACCCATAAGTGCCAATCTTGTTTTAAACTTTTTTTCAAAAGCTTTAACTCTTTGCGCATTTCCTTAATCAAATCGTCCGGAAGATCTCTCATCTCTTTGACATACTGTTGTTTTAGATTGTTGATTTGAGCAATCTTTTCCATGATCTGTTCTGAGGTCTCTTGTACAAGTTTTTCAAGATCATCCTTTTTTGATGAACATGTGTTCTTTATTCGTTCTAAAAGCATATTTTTGCTTTCTACGACAATTCTTTTTTGAATCGTGACCGGATCTACTCGCTTTAACCCTGTTGCAAGTCCTAGTTTGTTCAACGTCCAGATCATCCATTTTGTTGGATCATAATGGAACCAGCGAACCCCATTTCGGTAATCGTTAGCAAATGTATGGTGATAATTGTGGTATCCTTCTCCAAAAGTGAGTAATGAGAGGAAATAGTTGTCGACAGCAGACATTTCTTGGCAGAAAGGTTTGTCGCCCCACTTATGGGCTAGGGAGTTGATAAACCATGTAAAATGATGAAGGAGAAACATTCTTAAGCCGCAAATAATCAAAAGGGCACCGAGGAAATCGTTGAATAGCCATCCGAAAAGAAGGACTACAAGCGCATTGCTGCCGATCATGAGAGGTTTATAGTAGTTGTGTTGAAACATAACTAACTTGTTTTTGAGAAGGTCGGAGACGATTCTATTTTCGACTTTCTTTGGTTTTTCTAAAATCCACATACAGTGGGCGTACCAAAAACCTTTTTTTATCGAGTAAGGATCTTCATCTGTGTCAACGTGGGCATGGTGATTGCGGTGGTCAAAGGACCATCTCAACGAGCTAGCTTGTGCAGACATAGCTCCAAAAAACAAAAGGATAGTCTCGACAGCGTTGTTTGTACGGTAGCTTCGGTGGGCGTAATAGCGGTGGTAACCCCCTGTGATACTTAACCCCGTAAGATAAAGGAGAATAAAACTTGTAATAGCAATTCCTGTTGGGAGTCCGTTGTAGTAGAAATAGAAGGGAAGAGAGACTAACAACAAGAGCTGGTAAACCACAAGAAACGTCACGGGTCCCCAGTTAATTTTTTTTGCATTTTCCATAGAGAGGTTCTCCTTTCTTGTAAAAGAACAGTTTAACAAAAAATGAGTAAGAAAGCAATGTTTATTTATCCGAAAAATAAAATATAAATTTGACATCTTATGTAAAACTTCACGCTTCCAAAATTCTCATTTTGAACTATGAACGGTATAATTGAGGTTTGGGCTGAGCGGGAATGACTCTTGATTAATTTATTTTTTTATGATAAATTTGTTGTTTTTAATATTTTTTTACCTTTTTAAAGGAAATTATCATGAGTTCTATTTGTGAAAGACATACAGGAACATTGTTGAGCTTGGGGTGCACTACCTTAGCTAGTATGAGCTGTCAGGCGGCTCTCCATTTGACCGGTGTTAAGCTTGTAGCTTCTCAAGCATCATTTGTTGCCGGGGTGATTTTTGGCGCGATGGTAGAGTTATGCCAACAAAGATTGGTTAAAGAAGTTGAAGGAGGAGTGACCCTTCATAATTTTTCCTATGGGGTGCGTTCCGCGATTATCCTGATTGCTCTTGAAGAACAGATTAATGTTTTATGCCGACAGAAAATATTTAATAGTTTTGAGTTTTCTCAGTTTTCTCAGCGGAGCACCATGCAATCTATCGCCTTCTTTGCAGGAGTTTTGTCTGTCCAACTCGTCGCGCAAACATTCGTCACAGCACGTCATCTTATGTCGGATAATTAGGAAGCTGCGTCTAGTACACTGTTTCACTTAAATTGTCTGATTTAGCTAGCGCGAAAGCTCCCGGGGTTGAACGATCAAAAAAGGGGTTGTATTAGTCAATACAACCCTTTTTTCGATCGATTCAACCCCGGGGCTTTGACGCAGCCAAATCAGATAATTTAAGTGAAACAACGTACTAGAAATGATTAATCCACTTGATGAGCAGGCTGTCGAGCCAATAGTAGCGGTGCTGCTCATCAGCCCATCCAAAAAAACCTATATGTCCTCCATGTTCTGTTAGCGATACTTTAACCGATGAGGAGCGAGGAACATTTAAGCAGGAAAGATGATTGATGAAAGGGTCATCAATAGCTAAGAGGATATGAGTAGGAACCTGTATCATCGAGAGCATATAACGACTGCTGCTTTGTCTATAATAATCTTCAGGACTTGAAAATCCCCAGTTGGGGGTTGTCACAAGTTGATCAAATTCGTATATTGTGGAAAAGGTTCGCGCAGGTTTTCCTTGGGATGAAATAGCCTCAAGCTGTCTCATGTAGTAGCGATTATATAGCCTATTGC
>JBAWZJ010000182.1:0-4667 GCA_037143085.1 Parachlamydiaceae bacterium
GTTGAAGAATATTCCACAGTTTTTTTCCACCCTCCCGCATAACTGCAATTTCCTCGGATGTGCGTACGGATTTCATAGGAGCGCTCGCTTTTTTAATTCCTCAATAGCCTTTTGAAGGACGAGTGAAAATCCTTCAATTTTATTGATTTTCGCCAAACGATATTGCTCTAAGACTATCTCTACCTCAAGATAACTGAGATTGGAAATTTCTTTTTCCAGCTCTTCATTCCACTTGAGAAGGGTTGGTTTCGAAGTGTTGATTTCTTTTGAAATTTTATCAAAAGATAATCCTCTTGCCCTTAAGCGAATAAATTCCTCTTTAACATCTTGACTTTTCATAAAGCTCCTTCACCCATGCCCTTATTGTTTTATTGGAATTACGAATACGATTTGGTGTTTAACCTATCCAAAATATCTTGAATAACGACTTCATAACCTTCGATGTCGTTAACGATTTCCCATGCACGTTGGTAAGAGGGCAGAGCTCGATTACGGTATTCATTGTCAATTATTTCCAAAGCATCAAAATAATTGAACTTAAGATACACCATTTTTTGCAGAGCCATCAGATGGATATGTTCTTTCGTATATTCATGTTCATCCTTATATTTAGTTAAAAGTACTGATGTGTTTACAATATTGTCATCAACCCATATATGCAAAAGCTCGTGAAACACTAATATTGTAAAGTAATCTTCTTTGGACCCTGGCTTATCCCATGTCTCACTGTCGAGAAGAAAATGAAGTCCCAACCATAGAAAATGGCTACTACCATATCCCCCAGTACCACCTAAAGAAACTACAGCTGTCCTCTCCTTTTGTTTAAAGCCACAATGAAACATTGAAAAAATTTCATCAAATAATATTGGGGCTTGCTGATCCCATACCGCAATCAATTGGGGGAGTTTTTTTTGAAGTTCATTTTTCTGATCATTATCTATTTCAAGCCCACGCCAACCAGAAAAAAATAAATGTCCAAGTAAATCTATAGATTTACTTCTCCAATCATAGACAAAAGTGAGCTGCGGATATGCAACGCTGGACTCTGTATCAGTATCTAAAACAATCGGATAAGAAATACCTTCCTGATTCTTTCTCTGAATGTTTTTGAAAGAATTTCCTTCGCTAATTTTTTCACTAGCAAAGGAACTGCTAAAGAGCAAGAGAATTAGAAAAATAAACTTTAAAATATGAAAATGCACTAAAGCGATCCTGTGAATTTGAAGATCATTAAAATATAATTCGCAAGCGTTCATTAGGAAGTTTTGTCGCAAAATTTTCCTCAATATGCTTGATAATCCGCTTTTGATTGTCGAATTCTAAAAAGGAGAGTGTCTCATCATAATCCATCCACTTAAAGGCATCATGTTCATGGGCAGAGAGTTTAATCTCTTGTTGGGATTCTATGATTGCCACAAAAACTGGGGCAACTACAATGGCATCTCTAAGAACTTCATAAAAGCTTTCTACGGCATCTGCTGAATAAAACTGCTCAGGAATTAAATTTGTTTCTTCTTGTATTTCCCTTAGTGCTGCTTTCCAAGCTGTCTCCCCCTCTTCTATGCCGCCAGAAACCATTTGCCAATTGCCATAAAGATATTTGCCACATCTTCTCAAAAGTAAATATTGAGATTTACCCTCTTCTATTTTCATCACGTAGGCTACTGTATGAAAAGGTTTTATTGCATGAGCAAATCTAGCTAAATTTGAGTTATTTGGATCCATAAACCCCACTTAATTATTATGAGAATAAAACTTCTTAAACCATTGTAAAATAGTGCATGAATTATATACTAGGATTGCGAGCTGCCCCTAAACTTCCTCTGCAGAAAATAAGCTGGGAATGATGACTTCGAATATTGTAATTCTCTTGTTATATTCTTAGTTCTTTAGAAAGTTCATAGCTAATCAGTTGTAAAGGTTCTGTCTTCTTAAATGCTTGTTCTTCATGAGAAATTTTTAAAAGCTTCTTTCCTCCATCTGTGTGAGCTATTTTTGCAACAAATTCTAAAACTTCCTTTTCTGAATCGGAAAAGACACTTAAATCAGGTTTTTCAATGCTTTTTAAAATGTGGTAGCCACCAGAAATCAAAACACCCTTAGAGAGAAATAACTGGTATATGTTTTGAAACTGATCTGGACATGGACCATATTCTAAATGAACATACCTAGCTCCAGTGATGCTCATTCCATGCTGTTGAAAATGCTTGAAATCTGCAAAAAATAAAGCCTTGTTCAAAAACAAAGGACTCTTGGTAAATCCTATCAGATAACGCACAGCTTGTTTAAACAGTTCTAAGCAAAACGGCCTGTTGCCACTATAAATGTCAGAGGATTGGCTTTTCCAATGAACTTCGAGAGCATTAAGTTCTGCGTAGGCTTCATCACATTTCAAACGAATGTGATCATCCTGAACAACATCTTGTACAAAATATGTCTCCCAACGTTTGATGCTTGCTTCTCCCACTTTCAAATAGTTAGCAAAAGCAGTTTGAGACATTCCAAGCGAAGCGCGATATTTGATAATCTCTTCAGATGTCAAAAGATTATGTTGTTTGCGATATTTATCCGCAGCGCTCCTTCTAAGCACATTCATTTGCTCGCCGTCCATTAAAGGCGTCTGACATTTTGTGCAAACAAACGAAGGTACGACAACCTCAACTTCCTCTCCTTTTATCTCAGGATTAAAGCGGGTATTTTTTGATTCAAATTTTTCACAATCACAATTTAGGCACTTCATTTTAATCTTCTCCTTTTTGCTCTGTCGAACGGCTTTGATGCAGTGAGACGTAATAATATCGCTCATTCTTCAAAACAAATTTGATATACATTTGCTTAGCACATCTAGGACTCCACCAGCTAAAGGCTAGTAATTCAAGCCCAGCTATTGCTTTTTCATAGGACTTTTGCGGAGGTCTCGACCCTCTGTAATCTTTTGGTGAAATTTCCTCAAGCAACTCCCTAATCAACAGCCAAACATCATTTGCATCCCCGATGTTTAGATCATTTAACTCGCCCACGGCTTTTGATGGGTTTGCAAACACTCCATGTCGATTTTTTAGAAATTCTTTTGCTTCATTTAGTCGTTTGGTTAACTCTCGATCCGAGGGGCGCTTGTCATGCATCTCATGTCTCTTCGTATATTATTATAGCATCATATGATACCAACATGCAATAAAAAAAGTCAATACCTCTGATGCCTGTTTTATTCAACAAGAGTATTTAAGCTTTTAAAATTAGAGACTTATGGTATTTGATAGAAAATTCGTAGCTTTAGAGGTTATGAACATTTTCCACACTCCCCCTTAGAAACCCCCTCAGCTAAAGTTCTATATATATGAAGGAGGTAAGAAAAAGAGGCAAAAGCAGTGTAAAACCATGCTAAACAGCCCTTTTATAGATCTTTGATCCTTTGCCTCGCTCATCTGCAAGAGAAGATTCCATCTTTATAAAGGGTTCTAACTCATAGATCTTGCGCATTCCCTCGACAAAATGGTTCGATAATTGTCCGGTCGTCGGCAATTAAGGGGGACGCTGTCCCCCTTAATAATCCCTCTGCCAAAGGATGAAATCCTTTGGAATCCTGTTACGTAAACTCTGCTGTTGAATGAACAATCACTAAGAATTTCTTTTTTATTTTTTGATCGATGAGCACTATTTTTTTAAATCAATTACAAAAAGCACATGAAACAGGCTCTTTTGCCTTATTCATTAAAAAATCTGCAGCTTCTGGGGAATTGTTTAAGGTAATTCCAGCCTTAAAAGGTTTAAACCTGGTTCCACAAAACCCTCGTTGGCATCCAGAAGGTGATGTCTGGACACATACACTTCTTGTCATCGAAAACCTTCCGTCTAACGCAACATTTGCCATGGCATTGTCTGCCTTATTTCATGATGTAGGAAAAGCTATAGCGACAGTTATCCATGAAACAGGGCGCATCACTGCTCATGGACATGAAAAAGACTCAAAAAAAATAACCAGTGAAATCCTTGTTGATTTAGGAGCGGATTCTAAACTGAAAGAAGATGTTTTATTTCTGGTTTTCCGTCACATGATTGCGCACAGCAAGGATACAAATGTAAAAACGTTAGATCGTTTGATACTTGAGGCTGGAACTGAGCTTGTTGATCAACTTCTTTTGCATGGCGTTGCGGATGTAAAAGCTGGTTGTGGTGACCTTACGGATTGCATCCGCCTCCGGGAATTATTTGAAAGTATGGACAAACAGCGGTATACCGAACGTGATCCAAAATTTGTCAAAGATGAGAAGAATGATTTTAAAGCAGTTATTTTTGATTGTGATGGCACGTTAATCGACAGTGAAGGCTCTCATTTTTACGCTTGGCAAAAAGTTGTTCTCAATCGCGATCATCATTTCTCTCTTGAAGATTTTATACAATGCATGGGAAATGCTAGTCCGGCAATTGCTCAAAAACTAGCAATCAAAATGAACTCACCTTCGGCAGAAGAGCTCCTTTCTGAAAGCCGGGATTATTATCAAAGACATGCCAAAACTGGCCAAAAACCTATCCAACATACAGTTGAATTTGCCTTAAAATTGGCTAAAGAAAAGGAAAGGCTTGGGATTAAATTAGCAGTAGCTTCAGCGGGTAAAAAAGATGAAATCTTACGAAGTCTGAAACAAATAGGAATTGATGAAATATTT
>JBAWZJ010000183.1:0-4661 GCA_037143085.1 Parachlamydiaceae bacterium
GCACAAGCTCCATTACTTTATTGCACATTGTCTTTTTATCGCTGTCAAAACAGACATGCCTGACTCTTTGGTCCGACTTTTCAGCTCACCACTTCGTTTGTTTAACTAACGGATCGGCGAGCGAAGTCACTAACATACAGGAGACGCATCTTTTCCTGCAACACCATTTTTATAAAATTTATCATTTCTTGATTTTTTTCTTAAAAACAACCCCCAGAAATACATTTGAACGAACCTAACCCCTTATTGTTTTTTGTCGAACGAGTTAAAAACTTCTATTTTCTCGATGCTTTCATACCTGCTTTCTTGTACAATACGAGTAAAATCTACAGTCTTACGCCTTATAAAAATAACACAGAAGGAATCTATCAGTATGGATCAATCAAAACGAAGCGTGATCGGTATTGTTTTTTCGGAAAATCGAGATCAAATCCTCTTAATTAAGCGTCGAGATGTCCCCGTTTGGGCGCTACCAGGTGGCGGAATAGACCCCTTAGAAACACCTGAAGAAGCGGTTATTAGAGAAATCCAAGAAGAAACGGGCATCGTTGCACGAATCGTGAGACATGCAGCATTATATACACCTATTAATGCGTTGGCTTATCCCACATTTGTCTTCGAGTGTGCGCCTGTTTCAGGAGTTCTTTCAAAAAGCGATGAAACCCAAGGTGTCGCTTACTTTTTTTTAGATAAACTTCCCCAAACCTTCTTTTTCATCCATAGGGAATGGGTTGAAGAAGCATTAAAAGAAACATCAGGGACTATTCACAAGCCACTTTCTCAAATCACATACTGGAATTTATTGAAATACTTTGTCCGGCATCCTGTGCAGACCTTTAGACTTGCACTTGCACGATGCGGCATTCCATATAATGACAGGTAAAAGATCACCAAAATCCATCTTTTTCAGGGGAAATGTTTTTCGACCCCCCAAATGGATTCCCCCCATAGTCAGCAAGAAACTTTTTAATTTCGTGAGATTCATTATCATCCAAGACATCTTTGCTTCTATCGTGCTCTTTTTTGTCTTGATCTTCTTCTTTTTTACCTTCTTTATCAGATTTTCCCGGGTCTTGGTTGCGACGATCTGTATGAATTTCTGTTTTTTTTTGAGTCTTAGAGGTTGGGGTATCTCCCGGTTTTTGGACCGCTGTTTGACAAGGATTAACCTTTTGCTCTTCTTTTGGCCTTTTATCAGCCTTCTTAGAGTGTCCCGAGTGCTTTCCTCCTTCTGGCATTGGAGGTATCGGAACATTTCCTGTTACGTTCGTCATAGCTTTTACCTCTTACGCTTTCTTCAAAAAACAAGTTTTCAAAACAATGGTGTTTCTCCCTTTGCCGCATTCAACCTCTTCTTCTTTATCTGTAAGGCGAATATCTTTGTATAAAGTCCCTCTTTTAATCGTCATAGAAGCACCTTTCACCTTCAAATCTTTGATCACGGTTACACCGTCTCCATCCTTTAATTCTGCCCCGTTGCTATCTTTAGTTACCATACCCCATCACCTCCATTATGTAATTTGAACCTTTTCATTGAAAATATACTCTATTACAAAAAAAAACACTGTTTTTAACACTCCATATTGGTTTCTATGGAATTTGCTAGCTAATTTACAGTGCGCATGGCAACCTCGGCAGCAAAATCAATATAAACATTAGAGGCAGCCACAACACTTCCTCGCAACCCCAAGGCACTATTATGTTTCGTGCGACAATTGCTTGTTTCCTACTCGCTACAACACCCTTTTTAGCTGAAGCTTCAGTTTCTAATCCGATGGAAATTCATGAAGGAGCGATTCACGTCATCTCCTCTTTCGAAAAGGTTGATTATTTCACTACATATAAACTTACAGGAGACATGGCATGGGAACAGACGTTTAACTCTGTTATTCTGTCATGGCGGATCGAAAATGAGTCGATTTTGATTTTTTCTCGAGATCGCGCAGGACTTGCGTAGTACCTAACTTGTTTTCAACTGAAAACAGGAGAGTTTCTTTGGGAAAAGGCAATGCGTCCCCCCGCATAAAAGGGGCTAATGAAAATGAATGAACAGTATAGCCGAAGTTTCCTTTGAAAACTCCGGCTTACCCTTTGAAATTATTTCGATGTGTTGATTTTGCAATGAATCACACGCGCTGGTGGAATATTAGCCTTGATTATAGCTGTCTCAACCGCAGTATTCTCAAAAAATACCCTCTTAATTTTTTGCAAATCGCTATAAGCATCTTTTGATTTACCGAACCGTACTAACCCACTAATCGTAGAGGTGCCTACATATTCTGCAAAAGATATCGTCCCATCTTTCTTGATCAATTTTGCATACCGTTCCAGAATAGATTTAACCGACTCTTTAGAAGGCAAACTATTCAAAGGAACCGTTGAGATAATTGCATCAAAAATTTTCTCTTCGTTTTTCCACTGTTGGATTGATGTATTGCGGATAAAAACATTGTGAATTTTTCCAAATTTGCGCTTCAATACTTCACACAACACCGGATCGATCTCAACCAAATACAACTTATCTTGAGGTCTTAATTTCTTTATTAAGTGCTCAGAAATACCTCCAGCACCTGCACCAACCTCCAAATAACAACGAGAAGCCTTACCTTTAAGACTAGAAACATGACTTAACAACTCTTTTGCAACGTAAGGAGAAAGTTCAAAAGGCGTCCCTAATGTCTTTGGGTGTTTAATAAACTGCCATGCAAAAGTTGCTGACTCCGAAACTTTCCCACGCACATTAGAAATCACTTCATTCACAGGGGCAATAGCTTGTTTCACATTTGAAAGCACACTCAAAACCGTCATAAGACCTCTTACTTGTTATAATTGATGATATTTTCTACAGCCTGACGTGTCTCTTCAGGCATAATTTTGCTTCTTAAAGCTAGTCTATAGGCTTCCATAGCTTCTTGCGGTCTTCCCATCAGTGCAGCAGAATCTCCAAAGATGCAAAGGAGGACAAAGTCATAAATAGGGTACTCGACAAAAACATTATCCTTCGGCTGCAGATCATGCAAAGCTGCATATCTAGAGACAATATAAGCAAGAGTGTAGTTCCCCTCCTTGAAGTAATGTGCTGCTATGCGCGCAAGAGGTTCTATTCGCGTAGGACGATATTGATACGCCGCACTATAACTTTTTAAAAACACTGACGGCTCCATATTTAATGCTTCTTGACACATGGCTATCGAGTATAGAGCCCAAAAAACCTCCTGATCCCAAGATCCCATCACAACTCTTTTTTGGAAATTTTCTAAAGCTTTAACATAGTCTTTGTCATTCCAATAAGCTTGAGCTAAATAAAAACGATAACGAGCATTGTTCGGTTCTTTTAACAGAGCCTCTTCAAGAACCTTCGCATCTTTTTTATTCTTATTCGGATCTTGCGCACGGTGCCCATCAACAGCTTCAGCTGAATTAACAACCCCCTTTAGCTCCTCTGATGTTTTAGCATCCGGACACATCACTGATTCATGCAAGACTCCAACCCACTTCCAGTCCAAATGATTGTTAACTAAAAGAGAACGAAGAACATACGAAGCTCTCTCTCTAATAGGCACAAAGTAAAGATCCACATCTAAAGCAGGCATGCGAAAATCATCGTTAAAAATCAACTGCTCGTCCGCATCGATAAATAGAAGGTAATCCCCTTTTCCTTTAGTTAAAGCTAACGCTTCATTCCTATTGTGTTCAAAGTTTACCCAAGGACGTTCGTGGAGTTCTCCAGGGATATCTTTCATGAATTCAGCAATCACCTTCTGCGTTCCATCAGTGGACCCGGTGTCAACAATAACCCAATAGTCGATAAGCCCCTTAACCGAGCCTAGGCAACGCTCGATCACTTTACTTTCATCTTTAACGATCATGTTCAAACATATTTTTTTTGAACCCGTCTCATTTTTCTTTTTAGATTCCTCTGACACTCCACAAGAGGAAGCAAAAAATAAAAGAAGGGATAAAGCAAAACCTCTAGAAGATGCAAAAAATAAAAAAAAGCGAATCATTTTACCCCTGTATTTGTTTTAGATTATTTTCTATAACTTTCACGTTATTTGAGACCTCAGCCCTTACGGCCTCAGGCAAATCGTTTTTAGACAACAAATGAAGAGACAAATTTCTAGCCTCCTCAAGTCTTCCTAGAGCATGAGCAGCCAAACTTAAAAGAAATAGAGTTCGATAGTCATAAATGGACTTGCCTACATGCACGATATCGTTAGGGCGTGGAATTGGAAGAGCAAATTGAGCAATTGCATACGCCATGACATAATTCTGTTGTTTATAAAAGTGACATCCCAAGAAAAAAAGAGGTTCAGCTCTAGTCGGTCGATACCGGTAAGCCTCGCAATAGTTTCTAACAACCTCTTCCGATGGGTATCCTAACTCATCTTTAAGACTAGCTACCTGGAATAAAGACCAAAAAACTTCCTCATCACGTCCCCCCATTTGAGCCCGTTTTTGGTAATTTTTGAGAGAAGCATGCAGGTCTCCTGCACAGTGATACGATTGGGCAAGAAAAATGACATAGCGAGCATTTGTCGGATCCTTTTCAAGCGCCTCTTCAAGAACTTTTGCGTCTTTAAAATATTTTTGAGGATCTTGCGTTCTGTTACCATCTCTAAAATGAGCTTCGATCACAGCACCGTCAAGCGTATCAAAGG
>JBAWZJ010000184.1:0-4630 GCA_037143085.1 Parachlamydiaceae bacterium
CAAATAAACTCATCAAAAAAACAGGGGAATTTCATGAAAAAAAATAATACAATTGTTGTCATCGGTGGAGGAGCGGCAGGATTTTTCGGAGCTATTGCCTGCGCCGAGGCAAACAGAGACTCCCGTGTCATCATCTTAGAAAAAGCACGTCAGCTACTTTCAAAGGTAAAAATATCTGGAGGAGGCAGATGCAATGTCACACATGCTTGCTTTGACCCTGCTCTTCTTGTTCAAAACTATCCCAGAGGAAATAAAGAATTACGCGGACCTTTCTCCCGTTTCCAACCGAAAGACACAATCCATTGGTTTGAAACTCGCGGTGTGGTCCTCAAAGTAGAAAATGATGGACGTATGTTTCCAACAACAGACAACTCAGAGACAATAATCTCATGTTTATTGGAACAAGCAAAAAAAAATAACGTCGAAATTTGGACAGAAAAAGGAGTTACTGAATGCGAAAAGAAAGAGGACGGATTTTTACTCACACTATCAGATGAAAGCGTGCTTCCATGTAATAAACTTCTTATAGCAACAGGGAGCTCACCCAAAATGTTGTCATTAGTGAACAAGCTCGGCCACACCATCATCCCTCCTGTCCCCTCATTATTTACATTTAATATTCCAAACTCGTGCTTACACGAACTTGCCGGCATTTCTGTTCCAAAAGTGAAATTATCCCTAACGACATGCAACCTGCAACAAACTGGTCCTCTTCTAATCACCCACTGGGGATTCAGCGGTCCTGCTGTCCTTAAGCTCTCAGCATGGGGAGCTCGTGACCTCTTTAATCAAAAATACCAGTGTCCCCTGAAAATCAATTGGCTTCCCGACTGCAGTTTAGATTCCCTTAAGCAACAACTGGTCGACTACCGATCAGCGCATCCAATGCGTCTTGTATCAGGAGATTCCCCCGTTGCTCTGCCTAAAAATTTATGGAAAGTCCTTGTAGAAAGCTCCGGAGTTTCAAAGGATCTACGATGGTCAGCACTCTCTAAACAACTGACTCAAAAAATACTGGAAGCTCTTCAACAAAGTACATTTCAAATAGATGGAAAAAGCACTTATAAAGATGAATTTGTCACCTGCGGTGGCGTAAAACTACAAGAAATAGACTTTAAAACAATGGAAAGCCGCCTCTGCCCAGGACTCCATTTTGCCGGTGAAGTTTTAGATGTTGATGGTGTTACAGGGGGATTTAACTTTCAAAACGCATGGACAACAGGATGGATTGCAGGTCATTCGATGGCTTAAACCTTAGTTATGCAAAAGGTCTATTTTAAGGATAGCCTCTCCAATTGACCGGAGGCTATAGAAGAAGACAAAAAAACTCTCAACATCTTCAAGATTAAATTGACGTGTTGTCCGCGTCCCCCGAAAACGCAATAATTCTTCGTTCAAAGCATTTAATGAGACCTTCAAACCATCCAAACTGGATGGCTGTCCTATATCGATAATACTCTTTTCTAATACTTGAAATGCAGCATTTGTTTTGTCCACAACATTCGCCACTTGACCGGCAAGGGCGTCATCAAAAATTTTGGAAAGAGTGTCCTTCCTAATAACACTAAGGGCGGTGATGGCACTGAAAACAACTTCCAATTGGTCTGATATGACAACCCAATGTTCATACTTAACTCGGTTGTCAAATAGCTCCAACTCAGACTCTTTCTGATATTCACGATTTTGTTGAAGGAGGTCTTCAATCTCGTTAAACAGCGATTCTGTCGACTCTATATACCCACCGGAACTTAACTCCAATTTCGTAGAACCGAGATAATATTTACTTAATAAATTCAATACTTTACCGATGTTTAACCTGATGTTTTCAGTCGCTTTTTCAGGCCAGACAATTCGAGAAATAAGGACGGCGATAATGATACCGATACACGAATCAATAAATCGGTAGAACCCAAACCACCAAGGGTCTACCCCTACATGTGTCCCTCCAACAACAATGACAATCGCTGTCGACATCCCAGCGATCCGGAAGCTTTCTTTGAGATTAAGCAGAGAACATAAAACAAGGGTAGAAAAAACGGCGGCGGCAAGAACGAAAGGCCCACTGCCGAAGAAATAGATGAACACAGCTCCGCTGATCGATCCTAACAACACTCCTACAAGACGGATCCAGGCGGCACCATAAGTGCCTCCCACATGTGTTTGCATAACGACTATTGAAGCCATGACGCTCCAAAGACCGCTAATAAAGATATCCGGACGATCAAATGCGGTAGCAAATGCGGAACCCGCAATTAAGCTAAGGCTGGCCGCCAAACCTGTCTTAAAGGCTAGCGCAAGCTCTGTAATACTCAAGATCTTGCGCACTAACCTTCTCGGCCAGGAAAGACGTCCAACCCTAAACTCTGACTCCATACCCCTCCATCAACGAATTGGACAAGCACCTGTCGCACATGCTGAATCGACAAGTTCTTCATCGCGCATCTCAATTCCTGAATACTCAATTTCCTTCAATTTCGAAACATACACATTGTACGTATCTTTCGTTATAACCTCTTGAGGTAAGTAGGCATAACCCAAATCTTCAGCATTCTTTGTTGGGTCATTACGGAATAAGAACGAAACACCAACATAACAATCCCAGTTATTCAACAACCAATCAATGATTGCGGGAACTTCCGAAGGATCGTAAGAAACTGTATTAGATACGTTCTGTTCACACCAAGTTTCTTGGAGTAAACGGTACCATTCAAGTTGGTCAACGGCTGATTCTTTGTTCACTTCTACCTCTTCAAACCTTCCATCTTTTCTTTGGACGGTCGTTCGTGTAAATGGAACATTTTCGTATTTCACCGGAAATTTAACCAACACAGATTCTGTTTCAAATGGTTTCTCAATAACACTATAGCCAGCAGCACGAAACTTAGCGACGAGAGGATCGTGCTTCGAATAGGTAATATTCGTAAACAAATACTTTCCTAGCGGCATATGGACACCCTCAGGCACTTCACCCCACTCTTCCGTTCCCATGATCTTGCTCAATGTACCGCTTGGCTTGACACATGTAACGTTCTTCGGAAACGGTGCATTGAGTTCATTTGCCATACTATAAGCCGCGCTAACAGTGATATTGCGCATTCTCTTATAGTCATAGGCTGTAAGATCCGGTCTTGCACGAATACCTGTCAAACCTACACCACAAAGATGTAAGAATTGATTGTTTAAATGCCATGCCTCTTGCAGAATTTCATCACGAAGGTTAACCATCGTCTGACGATAATTCATTCTACCTGCAATATAAAGAGCACGCTCAAGACCAACTTTGTCCCCTTTAAACGCCAAGACATTCACTTCTGTTAAATTGCAGAAACTCTTGTTGCCTAGAAGAATTTCGACACAAGGGTTGCATCCTTTAAACCATGGAGCGCGTCTCTCTGCTTCAGCAGCATTGATAAATCCAGGCTCCGAGCCTCCAGATTCAATCATCATTTCAAATAGCTTTTCCAATTCCTCTTTTGAAGGCTTTGTTCGGAAAAGAAGACTGTTATTCGACTGTTGTCGGTGTGCATTGCCTTTTAGCCACCATTCTTTCTTCGCTAGTGCAAAATCTTCCCATTCAGGCTGACCGTACTCAAATAATGCGATTTGCGCAGACCGGCGGCTTGAAAGAATTGTTCCCAACCAATTGACAATATCCAAAATATCTATACGAGTGAGAAGCTGGTCTGAACGATCGGATAAAATTTTTGCAATTGCTTTGAAGGCCTTTGCAATTTGCTCATCACCAGAAGAGATCCACCCATATCCTTTCAAACGTGTTCCTGCTGGACGGATTTCAGTAAAATCCAAAATAAGTGTCTTTGCAGGAAATTTTCCAGCAACAAGCTTCCCTATTGCTTTTGCCCATGCAATTGCAGAATCCCCTATTTTAATCGTCCAAGTATGTGTTTCAGGATCGTATGTTTCGACGTTATGCTGAACTCCACCTTTAGAGAGACGTGGAGAGCGAATTACCTTAATTTCATGAAGAGGTCTTCTAAAACCATTCAAAGTTCCTGTAATAGGTCTAAATCCAACACCACATCCTTGTAAAAGTAGCCATAAAACATCGACCATATCATAAACAGTTTCCACATGTGTGTAAGAGCAATTGAACATGCTCGACTCTCGCGTACGACTTAATTCTGTTCCACCTAACCAAAGAGTGCGTCCAGCTGTTGCAATGTAACGGTGTAAAATCAAATATCTCATTTCTTCTAATTCATCATCTTCACGCTCATTTAAAGAGCGTCCCAAAGCCCGTTCCCAGAGCCAACGTTGATGACTAACAACTCTATCAACTACTTGATCCCAGCTTTCTAATAATGTTTCGCCCTCTCTAATAGGGCGATGATACGTTCGCAAGGCCGTTGCCACGGCTCTCGATGTTGGTTTTGTCATGGTCAATACTCCCTTTCCTCTACACTAGTTAAATTTAACAAAAAACCCGCCTACTCCCTCAAACACAACATCTTGTGTAAAACACCCTGCAACAACACAACAGATTGTATTTAATGCCCTTCATATCACGTTTTTCCGGTTTAAAGTCAATACCGAGATTTTTTTTGGAAAAAACCAACTGCGTCGAAATAGGCCAACCGGATTGAAAAATTGAGGTTTTGACTGCGCAAAA
>JBAWZJ010000185.1:0-4547 GCA_037143085.1 Parachlamydiaceae bacterium
CTGGTGATGTGTCTTTGTTTAATACGACAGTCAAAGCAGCAGCAACTTCTGTTGTTATCCCTCAATTATTGGATGGTATTCAAGAGATCGTAACATCCGTTTCTTTATCGAACCTTTCGAACGGAGATCCAATATGTTCTCCAGAAGAAGCGTCTTTCTTTAATACAACGCAACTTGCTTCGGTTGTGGATCATGGATTAGAAGGCGTGCCGCAAGTTGTAAGCAATGTTTACAGTTCTTTAATGAGTCCGTTGAACGGTGCTTCGATATGTTTACCTAGTGATGGGTCTTTGTTCAATACGACAGTCAAAGCAGCAGCAGCTTCTGTTGTCATCCCTCAATTATTGGATGGCGTTCAAGAGGTTGTAACATCCGCTTGCAACGCGTCTATTTCTTCGTTTGCTAATGAGTCTATGCGCACTCCTGTCACCGGGAACGCATCAAATACCAGTCCTTCAAGAAACGGAACTCTAGATGCCATTAAAAACCGTTTTTGTTATCCCAAAACAGTCCATAAAGGATATCAAAATGTAATTGCAGATGATGATCGAGGGGGGGCAAACGGGGGAGTGCTTATTGGTTTCGGAGTAGCTGCCGCTGCTGTTGCGTCACTTGTTAGAAAATGTTTTGGCAAATCTAAAGCAACGACTACAAAAGAATCTATAAATGACAATAGGGTTTCTGTTGGGTCTCCAAAGGCAAACTCAGTTAAAGTTCTTAACTCCACTGAAAAGAAGATCGTTGTTGTGAATTCTCCAACGAAAAATCCAACTAAAAAACCTAAGAAGACAGAAATTGATATTTCTGACGAAACTTTTGCTGAATTCTACAAAAGAACCAAATCGAAAGAGATAAGTGTAAGTGTGCAGGGATCTCCTTTGCGAACAGCTTCGGTGACTACAGAAACTGCTGCTGCCACACCAACAGTTCAACCCAAACAACAGGGGGAATCGAAACAATCGAGAAAGGTGCGGCAAGTACAAGGAAGATCAAAGTTAGCTCAGCAACAACCAACAACTCCTGTTCAGTTACAATCTATAGCTTCTGCTTCTCCCCTGTCTTCAGCGTTTACAATTCCTTTCGTTACCTATGCTGAGATAGTTTCTGGTACTCCAAAAGTTTCTGATGATTTAAATCCAATAAATCAATCGGTTGAACTTGATTTGGAGGAGGTTGTTCGTAATACTCCTATGAAAACAATGGCGCCGCCCAAGATTCCTGCTGGCTATGAAGAATTACTTTATGATTACAGGGATTCTCTGGATGCAGATTTATTTTGTGGTTACAGGGATTCTTCGAATGCTGATCTATCTAATCAACCTCTAGAAAAACGTCCAGATTACGAGAATGCTAGTACTGTAGGCTTAGGAAGGTCATCTCTCCCTGAAAACACAATTCCTGAAGGCCGCCATCTAAGTCCTATTCTTGAATTTGCAACTGAAGATGGGGTTATTCTTACAAGTACTCCAAAACGACTGCAACGTTCGATAACCTCTTCTGCGTTAAATAGTCCTGCTCTTGCAACGGCAAAAGAAGAGGAGCTTCTTACAATTCCTCCAAATCAAAGTCAATCTTCGCTGAAACTCTCTCCTGTGTTGGAGGGGCGTCTAAAATTAACCTCTAATGTGTTAAAGAATCAAAGGAAAATATTGGAGCGTGTAACGCACGATCTATGGGTTAATACAACTGAAGTGTCTTCTGACAGTGACGATGCTAGCAGACTCTCTGAGGGTGAATCAAATCATGACAGAAGTTTTACTGATAGTGCGACTCCTTTAAATAGTAGCATGTTTACTGGAATAGGGACTCCTTCCAGAGAACGCGTGGAGTACTTTAAGAGAAAAGACGAAATCGAACGTTTAGCTAAAGAGAACGAGCCTAATATCGAGCCTGTAAATCTTTTTCCAGGCTTAGATCAACCTGCTCATTTTAGTGCTAGAGTTCCTTATGAATCGTTAGCTGGAAATATCGTTGATTTCTTCGGAGGATCTACTAACTAAATTAAAGGCTAGCATCGTTAAGCTGATAAAAGCGGCGGGAAAAAAGAGGCGCCAGGGGTAATACTCTAGCGCCGGAAGCCCGTCGCTTGCCATCGATCCCCAACTTGCTATTGGGGCCTGCACTCCAAGGCCCAAATAGCTTAAAAAAGCTTCAGCAAAGATTGCACTTGGTATGGTTAATGTTAGAGTGACAAAAATTGGGCCGGTTGCATTAGGCAAAAGGTGTTTAAACAGGATCCTCCAAAAAGAGGCGCCAAGAGATCGTGCCGCGAGGACGTATCCCTGCTCCTTCAGTTGCAAAAGCTGCCCACGGACAACACGGGCCATCGTGATCCAGCCAAGGACCGACAAAGCTAGAATAATGGTATGAAGTCCTGGCCCTACCACCACAATTAAACAGATTGTAATCAAAAGGGAGGGGATAGCGCTTAAAATGTCTACAAGGCGCATCATGATCTCATCGGTTTTTCCTCCTGCCAGTGCAGAAATACCACCCCACAACACCCCGACAATCATATCAATAGTCGCTGCGGCGATGCCAACGAATAGCGAGATGCGCGCTCCGTACCAAATACGAGTGAAAATGTCCCTTCCTAGGTCGTCAGTGCCAAACCAATGGGCGGCAGAGGGCGGCAAATTTTTATGGGAAAGATCTATAGCGTCGTAAGCATAACCACTGAAAGATGGGGCAAATGCTGCCATGATGCAAAGGATAACCAAGTACGTTACAGCGAAAGCACTCAGAATATTTATCCTATAAGGATGGACGGAAGATTCGATGGTTATTTGGTTCATTAGACTTCCTGCATAATTAAGGGCTCATTGGTGTTCTTTGCCGTTTCATTCGAGGGTCAACGCAAAGAGATATGATATCGGCTATTAGTGAGGTGGCGAGAAGGAGTGCGCAATAAAAAATTGTAATTCCCATGATGAGGGGGTAGTCCCGGTTTGTGATGCTTGTGACAAACCAATATCCCAATCCGGGGATGCTATAAATTTTTTCCACGATGAAGCTGCCTGTCAAAATAGAAGCGGTGAGGGGAGCGACATAACTGATAATGGGAATGAGGGTGTTGCGCAATACATGGCGAAAAATAATTGTTACTTCACTGAGTCCTTTCGCTCGAGCTGTGGTCACATACCCTTGCCCTAGCTCTTCAATCATTTTAACGCGGGTCATCCTGGCAATAAAGGCTGTAGGCAACGCAGCAAGAGAGAGCGCGGGCATCACAATATGAGACAGGCCGCCCCACTGGGCGATCGGAAGCAGAGAGAGTTTGATGCCTAAAATATACTGAAGGAGTGTCGCCATGACAAAGCTGGGCACAGAAATTCCTATACTAATGAAAAGGAGGATAAGGGTGTCTTGCCAAACATTCCGACGGATGGCAGATAGTATCCCTAAAAGAATTCCTGAGGGGATTGCCAAAATTAACGCTGCCGCCCCAAGGATCGCAGAAGTGGGGAATGCCTCCAGAATAATATAGGAAACACTTCTTCCAGAATAGATCAATGATGGTCCGAAGTCAAATAGTGCAAGCTGCTTGATATAACGAACGTATTGCTCTGACAAGCTGTCGTTTAATCCGTAATGGGTGCGCAACGCTTGGTAGATGGCAGTGGGGAGTGCCTGCTCTTGTTGAAACGGATCTCCCGGGATCGTTTTCATCAGAACAAATGTTAACGACATCACAATAAATAACGAGGCGGCGGCATAGAGGATTTTATCTATCAAAAGGCGCTTCATTGCTGCTCCGAGGCTTCTTTAAAATCGAGAAATCCCAAGGGTGAGAAATAGACTCCATTGATGGAGTCTTTTTTTAAGTAATTGTAGGAGGAATGAAACAATGGAGCGACGGGCGTTTCATCGATGAGAATAGCTTCTGCTTTATCTAACAGATGCTGCCTTCTTACTGGATCCAATTCTACTGAAGATTCATCCAATAGTTTTGTGTAAGCGTCGTTATGCCAAAATGTCTGGTTTGTAGGATTGCTTTTCTCTTTGAAAATTTCCAAGAAATTGATTGGATCGCGAATGTCGGCATACCATGAGCCAAGGGCTATCTGATAAGCACCTTTAGAAATTTTTTGCACTAAGCACGCAACTTCACTTGCCTCCAAAATAATTTTAACGCCTAAAGTTTGACTCCACTGTTGCTGAACAGCCTGCGCAATTTTATGGTTTCTGTCATTCGCTGCATAACTCAAAACAATGGGAGGCAACTTCCCTATATCCACCTTAAGATCTCCAACGTCTTTTTTTTCATGATGAACACCGAAGGAAGGGGGGATAACGCCATAAGCGGGGGTCTGTCCACCTTGTGTGATATGATCAACAATCGATTCTCTATCTAACGTCATGGAAAAGGCTTGTCGAATTTTAATGTCATCAAACGGTGCTTTATCGGTATTTAAGCGAAACCAATGGGTCCCTGCACCGGGAGATATTTGCAGGATCCCTTTTTCTTTTAACGATGCGATGGCATCTTGAGGGAGTACTGATAGGGGAGATCCCGCCCAGTCGATAGAGCCTGCTTCGAAAAGTTT
>JBAWZJ010000186.1:0-4540 GCA_037143085.1 Parachlamydiaceae bacterium
CAAAAAAATTGCTGCTCAACTGATACCCGCGCTCAAAATGCAACCTTATATCTCAGAAGTTAGTGTAGGAACGGAATTTCCTGAAGGGGCTGCAAATTTGGATGCTTTTAGAAGTTTGCCAATAGATCACCGCATTTGTTTGATTCAAGGGTGGTATCAATTGTATACAGATGTGTGGTTGAATCTTTTTGAGCCATGGATTGAGGGGGTAAAATTGGCAGAATATGGATCGACGATTGTTGTTGCACGGTCTACCCGCCTCCGAAGCTCTTACATAAACTACAAGTTTCTTGCCGAATATGCCAAAGATCTTCTTTTTGTTGGGTTGCCGGAAGAGATAGCTCTTTTTCAGGAAGAGACAGGGATTCACTGTCGTTCGCTGACTGTAGAGAGCTTTGACCTGCTTATTAACATTATCCATTCATGTCGGTTGTTTATTGGAAACCAAGGGTTTGCCTACTCGATTGCTGAAAGCGTGAAGAGCCCTCGAGTACTTGAAACAAATTCCATATCGCCGAATAACTATCCTCTTTCGCCTAATGGACGTGTGGCAATCTTTCAGGAACAATTTGAAAGTTTTGTTAAAACGATGTTACGTAGGCAATGAAAAAAGCATTTCGATTATTATATTCGCTCCTCTTTTTATGCTGTCAATTGTTAACTTTGGGGGTTGCCAGAGGGCAGGGATTCGCCTACGTCAAGCTTGTTTTACGAGCAGTTTTTCGGGGTGTTTCTCATACAGTCGCTTCTTTGGAGAATTTCATCGATGTTGCGAACAGAAGTGATTGTGATAATTTGTTAGGTAGCTACAATGAAAAACAAATCGAAAAATCTCGTCAATTAATTAAGGGGTGGCATTCTCTTCTTCCGAAAGATCCGCTATACACATATTCTTGCCTTGTCGTTGCAAATCATTCTCAAGCCAGACATTTTGAAGAAGCTCTTCGTTCGGCTCTGGTTCAAACAGCACCATTCTTTGAGGTGATTGTCGGATTCAATACGATTCCTGATAAAAAAGTGGAGGCTATTTTTACAGATCTCGAAGACAAGTATCCGCATATACTTAAGCGTTTAGACCGTATAGGATTAGAGTCTGATTTATTAAACGCGTTGGCATTGAAGGCATCTGGAAATATCCTCGTTTTTTTTGAACAAGATGGGTGGATGCGTTCCGACCTGTTGTTCCGCTTTGAACAAATATTTCGCATTCTTCCTTATCCCGAAAAAAAAGTCATTTATACCGAAGAAGTGGCGAAAGAACAGCCAGATCGGCAGTTTCCCTTTCCTTATGTTTTTGATATGAGGGTGCCAGGATGTTTCGCCATTCCAAGATCTTTATGGAATGCTGTTGGAGGGGTTCGTAAAGAATTTGATGGCGCGCATATGTATGACCTATTTTTGAGATTAGATCTTGTTCAAGCGGAGATGCAAGGTACCCCGACAAGATTGTATAAGCGTAGAGGGCATGGTGTTTTAGATTCGTCTAAGGGCGCTTCCTCTTTTGTCGATTACCTAGGTTGTAAGAATTTGGATTGGAAAGTAACGAATGGGTATCTTCCCTATACGTTGAGAGCGATTCCTTCGGTTGTAGAGAAACCAGAAATAGAAGCGATTGTCCCGTTCAAAGACCACAAAGAAATGACTTTAGCCGCTTTAAGAACTTTGCAAAAGCAAAAAGGCATTAACTTGAAAATCACTGCTATTGACAATGGAAGTGTTGACTTGTCAATAGGGAAAGAGTGTGAAAAGTTGGGGATTGAAGTCATAAGGATTGATGAGCCATTTAATTTTTCCAGATTAAATAATATCGCGGCGAAACGCTCTTCTGCGGCCTTTCTTTTTTTTATGAATAATGATGTGGAACTTTCAGGCGATGAAGACCTATTGGAAATGAGTCGATGGGTAGGTCAATCGGGTATTGGTATGGTAGGATGTCGGCTGCATTATCCCAATGGCCTTTTGCAGCATGGAGGAGTGGATATAGATAAGAGAGAGCCTGCTTATAAAATATCCTTTAAGCATACGGAAAGTCAAAAAACTTTTGAAGACCTGGATGTTTCTAAAACTCTTCGCATTGTTGACTGTGTAACAGGAGCTGCAATTTTAATAAGAAGAGAGTTGTTTCTTCAAGTTGAGGGATTTGATGAAATTTGGTATCCGAACGGTGGAAGCGACACTAACCTTGCTATGAAATTGAAGAAATTTGGACAGGCGAGTTTTTACACCCCTTATGCCTCCGGAATTCATCGAGAGAGTATTTCTAGAATCAGTAGCGGTTTCTTGGAAGAGTATGACAATCTCACTCTGATGCACGATTATCACCAAGCGTATATCACTCGTATGGAGAGAGAATCATGTCATCTCCAATCTTAGTTTCTGTTATCATACCTGTGTATAATCATGAAGAGTATGTTGTCGAGGCTTTGCTCTCAGTTTTTAACCAATCGTATCCAAATATCGAAGTGATCATTGTCGATGATGGATCGACAGATCGAAGTGTCGAAAAAATTGAGTTAGCTATAAAAAGTTGGGTACAAACTCCTTCTGCACCACGAAAAATCACCTTTATTCAGCAGGAAAATCAGGGAGCGCACACTGCGATTAATCGAGGACTTTCTTTGGCGAATGGCGAATGGTTGACCATCCTCAATTCAGATGATTTTTTTCATCATAATCGCATTGAAATCATGTTAAAAAGGGTTGTAGAAGGTAAAGCTGAATGGGCATTTTCTTATGTTGATGGCGTAGATAAAGAAAGTCAGTTACTGCGCTCAAAAAATGCATGGAAAGATTCGTATGAATGTGGATTGCGAAATCTTTTTTTTGAAAACATACCAACGATTGGCTTTCTTCTGCTAAGGTATAATATCGTTGTCTCGTCGGGAAATCTGTTTTTTAGTCGCGCCTGTTACGAAAGCGTTGGACTTTTTAAAGATTTAAAATTAGCTCATGATCTCGATTTTATTCTGCGAGCCCTAATTTTTTCTGAACCACTGTTTGTTAGAGAGCCTCTGTATTGTTACCGAATTCACGACCAAAATACCTTCCACAAAGTACAACACTTAAAAACTGAAGAGTTTGATAGAATCTATAGGGAGTACCTGTGTGGTGTTTTTGCTTCCCCTCCTAAGAACTTACAAGCCCCATGTCATTGGTATTGGCCTTCGTTCTTTGCCCAGTGGCGATCACGATTAAAAATGGACGAGTCTTTGGACTTTTACGTAGAGAGAGAAGTCGACCACATAGCCACTTCAGGATGTTCGAAAGTAATTTCAGAATCCGTTAGTAGAACAAACAATGGACATATCACGCTCATTTCTCACGAATTAAGTTTAAGTGGAGTTCCGAAACTTGTTTTAGAGTTAGCTATAAGTTTAAAGGCTAACGGATACGTTCCGCGTGTGGTAGCGTTGTCTGATGGGCCTATGCGGCTCGAGCTTGAAAAGCATGGTATTCCGGTTTATTCCCTAAACGAAAGATTTAGAATTTTAGAGTGTCTCTCTCTTTTGTTTGCATTGATATTTCGTGTGAAAGGAAAAGTCATCGTAAATAGTGCTGTGAGTTGGCCGATGGCGCTTCCTCTTTTCTTTTTAAGACGAGGGAAAAATGTCTTTTGGTATATTCATGAGTCGTTACCCCTTCAAACACTTCTTTCTGGACGACGATTGAGTAATTTTATATCTCCTTTAATGAAGCCAGTTCAAAAGTTTATGTCTGGTCGGCTGTGGTTTGGGTCTGAAGCAACGGGAAAAATATGGTCTCATGCGGGATTTCCAATAGGAAAAACGGTGTATTGGAGTGGGATTTCTGGTAGCAACACATTTGAAAAACCAAAAAAGGCAATGAGGTTAAAAAACCTATTGACTGTTGGTTCGGTATGCACGCGTAAAGGAACGCATCATCTTATCGATGCATTTCTTTTGTGTTTGAAGGATAAGAGAATACCTGAAGATACCTTGTTGACAATTGTCGGTTTTCCCCATCGATCTCGTGAAGAGTTTACCTCTTTAGGGGATTCTATTTTAAAAATTGTTACGTCGCCCTATAAGGAGAATGTCCGGATGGTAGGGACAGTGGCATCCGATCAGTTAGATCCATTTTTTCTTCAAGCTGATATTTTTATCCAATCATCGACTATGGAATGTTTGCCCATAGCCCTATTAAAAGCGATGTCTCTTGGATTGCCAATTGTGACAACAAATGTTGATGGTTGTGTAGAGGCTATTCAGGACTTAGAAACAGGGTATCTCTGTTTGCCTTATAACGTCAATTCTTTGGCAGATGCCATTGTAAAAGCTGTCAATAATCCGGAAGAAAGTATTGCTATGGGAAAAAGAGCTCAACAGCAGTTTAACCAAAAGTTTTCTTTGGAAAAAACGCGAGGGAAGATCTTTGCTGCCCTTACAGAATAGAATGAGATGGGATTTTTCCAGTTTATAGCGCGAACGTTATTCAAAAATTGGCGCGCTAGAGCTTGCTTCTCTCCTAGTACGTTGTTAAGATCAAATTTTAGGGTTTGGCTAGCGCGAAAGCTCCCGGG
>JBAWZJ010000187.1:0-4506 GCA_037143085.1 Parachlamydiaceae bacterium
AAATCTATGGGGTAGATATTCAGGGGAATCTAATTGTAAACGTGGTGGGGCCCTCTAAAGCACGTCAAAGATTCAAAGATAGATCGGCTTCTATAAACAAGATTGCCCAACAACTACTCGTTAGCTGTGGGCAAGATCGGAGACTGGCCGTTTTGTCTCTGAGAGGGATAAATCTATGAGTCTAAGCAGTCTTATTTTTAGCGGGGATGAATATGACCCTGCCGATGCTGCTAGAGCAAATCCTGAGTACAGGTGGCTTCACCCGAGTGAAAGAAAAGAACTGTATTTGTTGCAAAGGGGACTAGAGCAGCAGAGAAAAAATGATCCCAGAACGCCTTTTCAAAAGTTCAAAGACCTACTTTCTCGCGATTGTTTGATGACCCTTTTAAATCATCGAGTCATAGAAGACTCATACATATTTAAAAATCCTCATGCACCAAATAATTTGTTTTTCATAATTGAAACTTGGAATATAGATGGTGTTCAAGAATCAAAAAGATTTGTGCTGTATCTGAGACGGTTCTACATAGTGTCGGCACAAAGGGGAAAAGGCTATGCAAAAGAATTTATCAAATGGATAAAATTGTGCTCAGAAGTAAGCGGGATGGTCATTTGTTTAGTGGCATCAAATTATGAATTGAGCGCAAACAATACAGATGAAGGTGGTTATTTTACGGAGACACTTTTAGAAGCGATTGAATTAGATTCAAAACAAATCATCCATCATATTGACCTTAATCAAGAATATATTGAGGACTTTTACAGGAATGAAGGATTCATAAATGGCCAGATATTGCCACAAAAAGAGGATGGATATTCATGCTATTCAACTCATGAACAATTCCTCTATATCCCCAAATCTATTTCTAAAGAGAACCTAAAGCAGATCCAAAAGGTTCTTGTTTGAAGTCCACTTATTGCAGATGATTGTGGTGTGATTCTTTCTCATTCCACTCTGATTGTGGTTTGATTGTGGTTTCATTGTTTTTCATTTGGATTATGAATGATCAAATGAAGCTCCAGAATATTGATCCCTCCTTCATATCTGCACCACCAGCGACTCTTAAGGTGGTCAAAAAAACCCGGCCTAAAACAGAAAAACCCCCCATGCCTACCAACTATTGAGGAACTGAAAAGTGGCCGAACCAGCGAAGAAGAAGGAGTTATTATTTTTAGAGGATATAAAGCTACAAGGTCGTAGACCCACTAAAGAAACTCTCGGAGAACTCAAAGCTAATCTCGAGTGGTTGGAGGAATGTGGCATGATCATGCCTGTCCAGAAATTTACGCTGGCCGAATTGGATGCGCTGATTTTAAAAGCACCATCCGACGAAGAAGCAAATGAATTTCTTCTTCAGCAGGTAATCAAATTCGACGGGCAACAAAAGTACCAATAAAAATCGAAGCTAGACTTTTAAAATAGAAAGCCCCTACCTATGAAATGGGAATATAAGACTATTAGGGTTCTATCAATGGATGATTGGCTGGGGAATGAATATGCCCTATCCGTCACTGCAAAAACTGGAGTAGAGGCTGGCGACGAAGCTGCCGACGAAGACGAGGAGGAAGACGAGGAGGAAGACTTAAAAAGCAGAGCCGACAGACTCGCACGGGCAGTTGTTGAGTTTGATAAAACTACTGCTGTAAGGGTAAAAGCTATTACCGAAATATTTTCCAAGCACATCACTTACCTAAATGAGCAGCTCGGAATTCTTGGTCAGGACGGATGGGAGCTGGTGAGCATCTGGACAAGTGATCCAGCCATATTATTTGAATGCTCTGCCCGCCAATGGATGACATTCAAAAGATCCGTATGAACAACCAAGACCTATTTTGCCGTTGATGGTCTGCTCTGAGGCAGAAGAGTTTGCAGTGGCAAGCAGGAAGGTGACCGCAAATATCGCATAGACGTGGCGCATTGAGTTGTCCTTTGGGGTTGCGAATTAACGAGACGATGCTTGTATGGCGGAAAAGCCGACATCTTTCATGGGAATCGATTCGCAACTTCATTGCCGTTGGCGTCATAGATAAGCACTTTGGCGAAACCATCAGGACCAGTGACTGCTTCAATTCTTCGCTTTCCGTCACTATTGAAGAGTTTCAAGCGTGCGAAGCCAGAATCAGTGGCGTCCAAAGAGGCTTGTTCGCTGCCCTCGGAACTGACAAGCCGAATCGTCGCAAACACCTCTTTACGCTTGTCCGTTTTTACCTCTGAGTTGAATTTCTTCTCGGCGACTTCCAAAACGATCCGTTCCTTGCCCTCGTCATCAACGATCACCAGTCGCTTCGCCCTCACTTCATCCTTGTCCGTTTGCTCGTCTTGATTGGCCACTTTTTTCGGTGCGGCCCCCAGCAATGCTGTTGACGCAATGATTCCGAACATCGCAATCGCCGTAATTCGAAGGCGAAAGTTATTCTTTTCCAACGCCATGAGTCGAGATTCGATTTCGGACATGTTGTCTCCTGCGATCAAAAATGTGAGCAAATAAGAATAGCCCGGTCAATGGCACTTCCGCAACGTCGCTGCTCTCGGCCCATTTCTCTTCAGTGCCACAAATTAGTAAAAGGCATGAAGATTCGCAACTTCGTCGTGACGCCCATCGCAACCAAGTAGGGTGTTCAAGCCAAAAAAACGGGATCATTTTCCCATTAGGAGCCATTCCAGAAGCCCGCCCACGGCTTACGAACTCTGCCTGCCCGGCTCAATCACTGGACAAGGAGATGTTGCTTGTCCTAATTGTGGAACAAATCTTGTTGTCCCAATAGAAGATCCAAATGGGATTCAAAGCTACAGGTGCCTTCCATTGTCAACCGGCCGGGTCTGACCATGAGATCGATGCAACCAATCCGCTTCCAAGAGAAATAGCCACCATGATGAGGCTCGCTATTGTCCAAAATGGAGATCCCGCTGGAATGGCTGGAAGGTTTTGTTGAACATCGGAGGACTGCAGAATCAGAGCAAAAAACAGACTCACAAGCGACACTCCAACGGCAATCCATGGAGCCGACTTTGTGGTCTCGTCGCTTTTGACCGGTTCGCTCATTGGCCTCTCTTCAGTTCCTCAATAGTTGTCTGATAAATTCAATAGGTAGTAGCCTAACATTGGTGACGAGAAATTCTTAGGTTGCATTTCAATTGTCAACAATTTCCAAAACCCCATAAATTTTCCAGATCCAGATCCAAATTGTCCCAAAAAATCTTTGGATCAGAGTTAGAATAGGGCAGTAGGATCTTTGTCCTGTGGGGTGTTGTTGTGGATGGATGATGCAGATTTGGAGCTTTGAAAAAATTGGTGGGTCAATTTGGAAGGCGAACACAAATATCAACAGACAATCATCATGAACAATCCTTATGATGATTCGTATCGTTCCTCCAACTAATGGTTCTTTTATTGCTGTGATTTAATAGGATATTTAATTTTAGTTGTAATTACCCAAGCCGAGCAGATAGACAAAACAATAATAATTAAAGTAATCTCGTCCCATGCAATACTTATCGTGGTCTGATCTCCAGTAATTGTAAATGACATAAATCCCCTTTTTAGTTGATGAACTCTAGGCGAATGGTCTCGCTGCCATGCCTTTCGCGGCTTGGCTTCTTTGAGTAAGAACGAGAAAGACCCGATTCAGGGGCCACGGTTTTCCATATCGATTGATTTCGCGTTCATTGCGTTTGTCGGTCTTCAAAACGTGCGAAAAAATAGGCGTCTCGTCTACAAGCCTGTCTGATTGCATTCTCCGCTGGAGATGCAAAGGCAAAGGATGAATTGATCAGCCACGCATGCCACCAAATGCAGCAGATGACTCATCAAATGTTGGCGCGGTTTCCAAAAGTGGGACGACACGGGAGACGTTGTTCAGAATCCTGCTATGCGGCGGGTCTTGTTAATCCTAGAGAAGCAGATTTGGAGCTTCGAAAAAATTGGTGGGGCAATTTGGAATTCGAACACAAATATCAACAGACAATCTTCATGCACAGTAAATGGTGATTCCTTATTTTCCCCCGCACCCAAAGGGTGAAGTCATCTCGAAATGGCCTCGTTGCTCCGGAACACATATGGAACGGCAGACACAGAGGGGGGTTAGGCAGAAAGAGAGACGGTGGCTTGCAAACGCCTTTTTCAACGAACGTTTGCCGTTCCGCGCCATATCTTGGCGATGGTTGCCCAACAGAAAAAACACGAAGAAAATGCGCATGTACCGCCCGTGGGGGTATATTATTCAGCCGTCATTCTCGTCATTCACGGGCTTGAGGGCTGTTTCTAGTGCTACTGCTATCCTGAACACTGCTCATCGAGCGATCAAGATAGCCGATCCAGTTGTCAGACTCGCACGAAATTGACAGCGTTTGCATGGATTCCAATCGTACTTTGGTGGCGTAGCGATTCGTCTGTGCCGTACGGTATCAGTGTTCTTCGATCTCAGTCACCGAAACACATGACACATGCACATTCAAGTTTCGGTTTTCAACGTTGATTGTTGAAATAAAAATGACTATTTTTGATC
>JBAWZJ010000188.1:0-4450 GCA_037143085.1 Parachlamydiaceae bacterium
ATAGAAGAGGAGATAAAACAAGCAAAAGAGAAAAGGAAAATTTTAGAAAATTGCATACAAAACCTTTTTTGAAATTTGATGCAAAAAGTACCATTTCTTTTTTTTTATTCAAATATTTTTTTTCACCACGTAAATTCGACACCTCCAAGGATATTCAAATTATAAGCGCGATTCCACAACTCTGCCCCGCCTTCCACATAAAATCTCCAACCTCGGAGGAAACATGTAGAAGCGGTAATATCACACTCTAAACTACTTCTATCTACATCGACACCGTTAATATTAAATGTATTACCAAAACCCACAAACTTTTCTGAAACAGAATTATTGCTGTCGGTCAATCGTTTATTCCAGGCAAGATCCAGATTAATTGCAGACTTGTAAGGAAGCTTGTTCACTTTCAAGTGAACACCTAAGCGGGTATTGACTGTTCCTCTCTGTTTCTTATCCACAACAAGATTCCACGCACTTTCCCCCGTTTCAACAAAACGTTGGCGATTGCATATAGAAACTTCAAGTCCGGCAAAAGGCTGTACCATATAATTTTTACTAGCAAAATCAACGCCGACCTCTCCATACAAAGTGGTCTGGCCAATATTTGGCCTGCTATACATTTCATAAGCTAATGAACCCGCTGAAACAGAACGTCTCATCGAATTTTTGCTATAACCATAAGCAATATTAGTTAATACATAATAATTTTTCGGACGATACACCCCATAAATACCCCCTAAAAGAGTCTTGCTTTTCCCTCTTCCACAACAATTGTAAAGAATATCGTCCGATTCGTACGATCCAGCAAGTCCAATCGTCCAGTTTGGAGCCACTCCTCTCTGAATTCCAAAAGTGATTTCATACCCATTCAAATGAAATCCACGCGCACTTTTTGTATCATATACATGTGTGCATCCAGCTCCACTTTCAACCCACACATCAAACTTGTTATAATTGGTATCGTACTCCCACCCATAACAAGGATGATAAAATGACTGTGTTAAAGGCTTTGTCGTCACAATATAACGAACTGGATCGTATAAACGCCGAATGAACCCTCGATTAATTACTTGCGTAGAGAAAAAATCATTCGTGTGCTGCTGTCCACTTAACTGATTTAATGTTTCTTGAATACCTTGTACAGAAAGGCCTAAGAGGGTTTTCAACAATGGCTTTTGATATGCATTAGGATAAAAAATAGTGTCAATTTGATTCGCAACAGCTATTTGATTACATGTTCTCGCTCCAGATATAAAATTAACATCTACCAAAAGGTACACGTGTTGTGGATCATAACTAAGAACAGGGGAGATCAAGGGTGATGTTGACACTGCATCTGAATAGATTCCTGTAACGCTACCGGCAGTAACAATCGTATACTTATACGCCAAGTCATATACCCCATCAATCGACGTCACAATGACGGTACCTCCATTGATCTCTGCTGCTCCGGAACAATTGATCAAATCGCTTTGACCAGCACCATCGATTTCAACTTCATAGATCCCTCCATTATTGATATAACCGCCAACGTTCAATGTACCAATACTATTGCCGGGAGATACTATCCCTTGGTTATTCACTATAAGAGTCCCAACGACAGTGCCTGTTCCTTTAATCAAAGCAAAAGCATCAATAATAGCATTGCCGCCTACACTCCCTTGTAAATTCAAAACCCCACTGGATACGGTCATCGCCCCTGTAAAGGTATTAGCATTGGTTAACGTGAATGTTCCCGATCCAATTTTTGCGACGCTTCCCCCCCCTTCAATCACGCCTGAATATGTTGTACTTCTATTATTCCCTCCAAGCGTCAGCTCTGCAGCAACAAGTGAAACATTGCCGCCGCCCTCTAATGAAGCGATCGTTTGGTTAAAATTATTAAGATCCAACAATGCTCCGTTACTTATAATGACGGCAGAGCTTGGAGAAAAGGCATCAACAGCCCCCGCCTGCAGAGTTCCTTGATGAACATCTGTGGAACCTAAATAAGTATTTACACCTGCAAGTGTGAAAACCCCACTCCCTTCCTTAGTAATTCCCCCTGCGCCGCTAATCGTTCCAAAATAGGTAGTGTTAGTGTTGTCTCCCCCCAGGGTTAATCTACCTGAACCAAGACTCACATTACCTCCAGAATGTCCTCCTCCTGCAAGCGATCCTATTGTCTGATCAAAGCCATTGAGATCCAATTTCGCTCCAAAATTATTAGCGAGTACAACAGAAGAACTTGCTGAAAGTGTATTTCTTGCTCCACAAAGCAAAACCCCCTCATTAATCGTTGTCGGACCTAAATAAGTATTCACACCACTAACCTTGAACGTTCCTGCCCCTTGTTTTGTAATACCGCCCGACCCAAAAATACTGCCCGCATAATTTGTACTTGTACCATCTCCCCCAAGAGTCAATGTTGCGGAACCCAAATTGACATTCCCTCCTATGGATCCTCCTCCTGCAAGCGAACCGATCGTTTGATCAAAACTATTCAAGTCTAATAACACTCCTGCAACATTATCCAAAACAACAGCGGAATTTGGTGAAAAAGCATTCATTATAGCAGCTCGAAATACTCCTTGATGCACAGATGTCATCCCAAAATAGGTATTGTCAACTCCTCCTAAAGTAAATATTCCCGATCCGACTTTGTTCAAACCGCCAGCTCCGCTTATACCCCCCGAAAATAGTGTACTCGTATTATTACCCCCAAGAGTGAGAGTGCCTGATCCAAGAGTCACATTCCCCCCAACAGTGCCTCCGCCGGCTAGAGAGGCAATTGTCTGGTCAAATCCATTGAGATCCAAAGCTGCTCCCGGATAATTTTCCGTTATCACAGCAGAAGCAGAAGAAAATACTCCTGGTCCACCTGCTTGCAGGGATCCTCCATAGATATAAGTGTCTCCGGTATACGTATTCGCCCCAAACAATGTAAAGACTCCACCACTGTCTAAAGTCACTTGCCCTGTACCGCTGATAACTCCTGAATATGAGGAATTGCTTGCTTGGACAAATACCAATGATGAACTATCAACAATATTGCCGCCTAAACCTGACGTATCACCCGTAAATGTCAAAGTGCCGGAAAGAATAGAGGTTGTTCCGCTGTAAGTATTATCTCCTGCAAGGATAAGTGTTGCACTGCCCGATTGAGTGACTGTACCTACTCCACTAATCAGACCGGAAAATGAAGAATTGCTTGTTTGGTCAAATACCAATGCACTGTCATCAATAAGATTTCCACCCAATCCGGAAGTGTCACCCAAAAATGTTAACGTGCCTGATAAAATTGTCGTGGTCCCTGCGTAAGTATTTACTCCTGTTAGAAAGAAATCCCCAGATCCTTGCTTCACCAAACCACCGCCGCCACTAATCACCCCTGAATAGGTTGTACTGACGTTGTTTCCTCCAAGGGTGAGTGTCCCTAATCCAAGGGAAACATTCCCTCCCGAGGCTCCACCGCCGGATAAGTCCAGGATCGTTTGATCAAAACCATTCAAGTTTAAACCCACCCCTACAGTATTTGCTAACACAACCAAGGAATTTGGAGAAAATGCTCCGATAGCGCCTGCCTGAAGTGTTCCTCCGGCAACTGTTGTTGTCCCAAAATAAGTATTGTGCGCCCCTGTAAAAGTTAATGTGGTGTTACCCAATTTAGTGACGGTTCCCGAACCACTAATTGCTAAAGCGAATGTCGAATCGGTAGCCTGATCAAAAACCAAAGAACCGTTATCAACAATATTTCCCCCAAGACCGGATGTGTTTCCAGAAAAAACTAATGTCCCTGATGCTATTGTCGTCGTTCCTTGGTAAGTATTGTTTCCAGAGAGGTTCAATGTCGCAGTGCCATCCTGAGTAACAGTTCCTGTCCCACTGATGATTCCTCCAAACGTAGAATTTCCTGCCTGAGAAAATATCAAAGATCCTCTATCAACGATGTTCCCTCCTAAACCTGATGTATCTTCTGCAAAAACCAGAGAACCGGAAGAGATCGTTGTAATGCCGCTATATGTATTAGTTCCAGAAAGAGTCAACGTCGCACTACCTGACTGAACAACTGTACCTATTCCACTAATCTGTCCTGAAAAAGTAGAATTCGTAGATTGGTTAAAGATCAATGATCCATTATCAATCACATTTCCACTCATTTGAGAAGTGTCTCCAGAAAAAGCCAACACTCCAGAAGAAATCGTTGTCGTTCCGCTATACGTATTTATTCCAGAAAGTGTCAATGTTGCAATTCCGTTCTGTTTTAAAATTCCAGATCCACTAATAATCCCGGAAAATGTCGAGTTATGCGTTTGATCAAAAATCAATACGCCGTTATCAATCATATTTCCGGTTACGTTTGATGTGTCTTTAGTAAAGATCAGCGTGCCAGAAGAAATTGTTGTTGTGCCGGTGTAGGTGTTTGTTCCGGAGAGTGTCAGTGTGGTATTTCCAGCTTGCATGACGGTCCCAGCAC
>JBAWZJ010000189.1:0-4431 GCA_037143085.1 Parachlamydiaceae bacterium
GAACATTGCCCTGTCGGGCAAAACCTAGGTACAATTTTTACGGGAAATGAGGATACAAACCAGACTCTCCAATAAAATTGACAAAAATTCTAAATTAGAATAATATTATATTTTATCAATGGAGGTTTTTGTGGGCGTTAACCATAACATACAGCTAGCACATTCTTTAGTGGATTTATTTTATCCTTTAGTTGAGTCGACATTGTTTGATGCAAAAGGATCGATTCAAGAAATTTTGAATGCTTTTTCTACTCTGAAAGAAGATCAAATATGTGATGTTAAAAGCTTTCAAATTAATAACCCCTATCATGAATTATTAGCTGTAGGCCGAAGTGTTCGATGCTTGATCCATCCAATCTATAAAGGCAAAGAGATCGAAGGCTACCTAAGATTGCGTTACGATCTAACCCTCTTTAAAAATCTTCAGGAGCAGCTTTGTCTTCTTGTTCAACCGGATATTGTCCCATTGAATCAAGGGGTTACGGACACTTGGAAAGAGTCTATTGATCAGATTATCACTCATTATCACACCGAAAACAAAGTTAATATTCAAACGACAACTTCAAAGCAGAAAAGAGAGCTTATCTCACGATTGCAAAACAAAGGATTATTGGATTTTAAAGAGTCATCAGCCTACGTTGCTTCTAAGCTCCAGATCTCACGAGCAACCGTCTATAACTATTTAAAAACTGCAGCTAATTTTAGAAAGGTGCACGTTCACCAAGTTGATGCTTTTACAAACGAAAAATTTGGAGGAAACCCTGCAGGAGTTGTTCTTGACGCGGATAATCTAGAAGAGTCTACTATGCGTAAAATTGCCAGAGAATTGAATTTATCTGAAACAGCCTTTGTTTTACCTAGCGATAAAGGCGATTTCCAAATGCGTTATTTTACCCCAACGGGACACGAGATCGCATTTTGTGGACATTCAACTGTGGGAGCTCTTTACATGATTGCAAAGGAGCGAAGGTTTGGCATTAAAAAAATCGGTGCTTATGAATTCAATGTCGAAACGCTTTGCGGAATCCTCAAAATGGAAGTGAGAATTGATGATCATGAGGAAATCCAAGTAGCTTATGAGACACCCACAATCAAGTTGAAAAAAGTCAAAATTACTCATGAAGAGGTTGCGAAAGCCGCAGGCCTTGAATTGGATTTAATCGATCAATCAATTCCAGTGATGTATGAGGAGACCAATAAAGACCTATTTATCGTCATTCGTTCTCTAAAAGATTTGAAGAAGATTGAATGTGACCCCAAGTCCTTTACGCAATTCTCTAAGCAACACGATATCGTTGCTTTATGCGCCTTGTCGGCAGAGGCTTTTGACCAAAAGAATCAATTCCATATGCGTTGCTTTGCTCCTTTAGTAGGAATTCCTGAAGATCCGTTTACAGGATCAGTCTTAGGAGGACTGACAGCCTATGTCGATACATTTGGTCTTTTACCAAAAGATTCTCACAGCTTTCGTGTAGAGCAAGGTCATTTCATCAAACGGCCGGGAGTCGTCGAAGTGAAATTTTCAAAAAAACGGGGAACTTATCACGCTAAAGTTTTTGCTCAGGCCGTGCACTGCTTTTCGACAGAAATTAATCTCTAAAAATAAGGTGTGTTAGATGTTTCAATATAAATTGGTCGCCGTTGTAAATAAAAAAATCGAAACAGGAGTTCTCATGAATGCTCTGGCACATATGTGCCTCGGCTTTGGCGCTCATACTGGTCCAGCTGAATTGCACCTTATGGACTATAAGAACGCTGAGGGATTTGTTTATCCCAATATTTCAAAAATGCCTTTTATCATTCTGAAGGAAGACAATTCAAATAAGATTGCGAAACTACTTATGGAAGCAAAGGAAGCAGGCATTCAGTACTCCGTTTTCACAAACACAATGACAGAAGGGACGTGGGAAGACCAAGAGGCAAGAACTCTCGCAACTCAACTTGAAGAGATCGTCTATTATGGAATTGTTTTATTCGGCCCAAAAGAAATCGTCACCAATCTGACTAAAAAACTTTCCTTATTCAGGTAATTATTATGACTAAACAACTAATAGGCAGTGCAAAAAAAGTACAAGATTTTTTGGTGGATAATGGATTTTCTTGCACGGTAAAAGAGCTTCCCGAGTCCACCCGGACTGCAGAGGAAGCGGCTAAAGCTATTGGATGCGAAGTAGCGCAAATTGCGAAATCATTGATTTTCATTGATAGGGTATCGGGAAATCCAATTCTCGTTATAGCATCGGGAGTGCATCAGGTCGATATTAAGAAGATTGAAAATTCTACAGGACTCCATCTTATTAACTCACCTTACGCAAACCGAGCGACATTTGGGCTGAAGCGAAAGCTCTCGCGGTCGAGCTCGCTTGAGCGACCTAATATTTAAAAATATTAGGCCGCTCACGCGAGCTCGACCGCGAGAGCTTTGGCTCAGCCCAAATGTTGCTCCGTTTGCGTAAGGTGAGTTATTAAAGCAGATGGTAAATTTGTAAAAGAGAGAGTTGGTTTTGCCATTGGTGGAGTTCCTCCAGTCGGCCACAATGAAAAAATAGAGACTTATTTAGATCCGTCCTTGTTGGATTACGAATCGATATGGGCGGCTGCCGGTACGCCATTTGCAGTGTTTAGACTTAGTTCAAATGAAATACAAAAAATGACCGGTGGAAAATTTATTGATTTGAAGGTGGATAATGGCAAAAATTAATCTCATCCAAGTAAAAGATAACAGCTTTTATTGCGATAGCATTTTCTCTATCGGTGTCTACATTAGGGATAAACAGGCTGTATTAATCGACAGTGGAATCAGCAAGGATGTTGCTAAGGAAATTGATAAATGTTTGATACAAGCCAATGTCCAAGTAGCTGCAATCATTAACACCCATTGTCATGGCGATCATTGTGGTGGAAATGCCTTTTTTCAACAGAAATATCCACAAATAAAAATTTTTAGCACAGAAACAGAAAGGCCATTTATTGAGGACCCATTGATGGCCCCTATTTGCTTTTGTGGAGGCGCTGCTGCGTTCGAAGAGCTTAAGAAATGCAAGCCTATTGCACCACAGCAACCCTCTAAGGTCACAAATATCATCACTCCTTATCAAGATCAAAGAATCGTCATCTGCGGAGAGACATTTGAAATCATCACGTTGCCGGGCCACACTCGCGGAATGATTGCAATCAAAACACCCGATAATGTTCTTTATTGCGGCGATGCTGTTTTTGGAGAAGATACTTTTAGAAAACATCCTATTTTATACTACACCTTCATCGACGACACACTGAATTCGTTTAAAAAGCTGAGATCGTTAATTCCTTCTATCGATGTTTCGATCATTTATCACGGAGGAGTGATCACGGACTTAGCTTCATTAATAGATGATCACGAAGAACGGATCCTTGAAACAAAAAATACGATTCTTTCAATGTTGAGTGAGCGCCCTCTTTCATTGGAAGAAATCACTGCTAGAATCATGCAAACATATAAAATCCCGGACGATCTTATTTCCTATATTCTTACAAAGACACCTATGCAAGCCTATGTTGCCGAATTGGAACGGGAACATCTCGTTAAGATGTGTGTAACAGATGGCATTAATCGAGCTCACATGGTCGATACGGTAATTCCATAAATTCCAAAGCTTTGTAATCTCAGAACTCCTGACATCGCTGGCGTGGCGTCGGAATCGAGAAAAAGACCAATCAGCCGTGCTCGGTTTCTCGGCAATAGTGCTTGGAATATTCCCTAGTCGTCGATCACAGCATCTTGATCTCTTTTTCAATTCGCCACCTACGCATCGACGTTAAAAGTTCTGAATCTCCAAGCCATTCTCCTATTTTGCCGAGATGCCCGATGCAAGAAATTGATTATTGTGTTAAAAAAATAATTATGTAAATGTCTGTTTATTGAGGTTCTCTAAATTTAGCAAAAATTCTTGGATGGTGAAGCGTATGGATGCAATTAATCACGAAATTAAAATTGATGCGACTCCGGAAATTGTTTTCAAGGCTTTATCCACTCGAAATGGAATAAAATCCTGGTTTACTTCCACCGTTGAAGGTACCGGTGCTGTTGGTAGCGAATGGAAGCTCCACTTTAAAGATAAATTAGAATTTCACTGGAAAATTTTAGCCTCTGATACCAATAAACACGTTGCCTGGAACTGTTTACAAGGACCAGGTCATTCTGTCGGGACATCTGTCGTCTTTGATATCTCACCTCTTGAAAATGACAGGACATTACTCGTTGTTTCCCATTTAAATTGGCCTTCTAAAGATGAAAATTTTCGTAAATGCAATACCCTTTGGGGAATGATTATTTATCATCTTAAACAGTATAGCGAAACACATGTTGCTAACCCAGCTTTATAACTAAGGATTTTTATCCTCATTTCCCGTAAAAATTGTACCTAGGTTTTGCCCGACAGGGCAATGTTC
>JBAWZJ010000190.1:0-4394 GCA_037143085.1 Parachlamydiaceae bacterium
TTATACGATACTTCGCAACATGAAAGACGCCGTCGTTGTGACAGCATCTGGAGCAGAAGTCATCCCTTTCATTAAAGTTTGGGTGATGTTCCCGATGGCTATTGTGTTGACGATTCTTTTTACGAAGCTATCGAACCGATACAGTCAAGAGAGCGTGTTTTATATCTTGATTGGAGGGTTTCTATTATTTTTCAATCTCTTTGCCTTTGTCTTTTACCCATTGCGTGATGTACTGCACCCTCATGAGCTTGCTGATCGATTAGAACTTGTTTTTCCTGAGGGACTGAAGGGTTTGATTTCGATGTTCCGTCACTGGACGCTTACTGGTTTTTATGTGATGTCGGAGCTATGGGCGAGTATTGTATTACACGTGTTATTTTGGGGATTTGCGAATGAAGTGACCAAAATAGGCGAGGCGGGAAGGTTTTACGGTGTTTTTGGGGTTGGATCGAATATTTCAACGATCATAGCGGGCCAAGCATCAATTTTCTTTGCTAGTGTTCCATCGAGCTTTAAATTTTTTGAAGGGAAAGATGAGTGGGAACAGACACAGATGATTTTGATCTCTGTTGTAACGATCTCAGGTTTGATTGCGATGGGAATTTACCGTTGGATGAACCTTTCGGTGTTAACAGATCCGAGTTTTGATGAGTTCCATCATAATAAGCGAGTCACTAAAGCTAAAGGAAAGTTATCATTCCGAGAGAGTTTTTCTTATCTATCCAATTCGAAGTATCTCCTTTGCATAGCGACGCTTGTTGTTGCTTATAATTTAGTCATCAATTTAGTTGAAGTTGTATGGAAGGATCAATTGCGGCTGTTGTATCCAAATCCTTCAGAATTCAATACGTACATGAATAATTTAACGTCGATTATGGGCATTTTGTCGACGATTACAGCATTATTTATGGCTAAGATTATTAGTCGCTTTGGATGGACGAAAACGGCATTAATTACGCCGATTATCATGTTAATTACATGTGTTGGGTTTTTCTCATTCTTGTTCTTGCGAGGTTATGTATCAGATGCAGCAGTGATTGCTTTAACAGGCACGACGCCTTTAGCAATTGCCGTATTTTTTGGCGGAGCTCAGAATTGCTTAAGCAAAGCAGCAAAGTATTCGGTCTTTGACACGACGAAAGAGATGGCCTATATTCCTCTCAGTCATGAATGTAAGCTTAAAGGAAAAGCCGCTATTGATGGGGTTGGTTCTCGCTTTGGGAAATCAGGCGGATCTCTTATTCACACCGGCTTGTTATTGATATTTTCGACGTTATCAGCTAGCGCTCCATATGTTGCAGGTATTCTGATGACAGTGATTGGTTTCTGGATCGCTGCTACCCGAACATTAGGAAAGCAGTTTGACAGTTTAGTTGCTTCAAAGTTGGGGGAGACTCAGCCGGAGTTGAAATCCGAGCCTTCAAAGGTTTTGGCAGTTGAACAGCCTCTGCAAGCAACCACATAAAACCTAACTTGAGCCCTATCAACGGCGATTTGAAGAGTGTTGATAGGGCGCAAGTCAGTTATGCCTAACGTGATTCAAAAATTCTCATTTTGAACCTCTCAGAAGTTGAATTCAATCCCCGCATTAATTCCTTGTGTCCAAAAAGAAGATGATTTGAGGCTAGCCTGAGGGGCAGCCTCTCCGACGAGAGTTGCATTAGGAGAATCTTCTATTGTGACTGATTGTGTAGGATTGATATTTCGGTTAATTTCATTGCCAGCTCGCAAAACTTCACTCACATAGATAAAGGTGTATCCGACAGTTAATTTTAGATAGTCGGTGAAAAGATATCTGATGTTAAGATTGACCTCTGGCATAACAGAGAAGCTTGTTTGGCTTTGATGACCAATATTCGTTGGCATGGTGAAGTATCCGCCAGGAAATTTTTGTACTTTGGTTCGATTTGTAAAATCATTTGTAAGAAGATGTCCTGAAATACTCGCTTCTTTGCAAATAGCTCCAAGGGCTATTTTTAACGTAGCATCGGCAAAAAAATTACAATAATTCACGCTTGTATTGACTCCTATCTGCCCCCCGTAAAAGTTGTTACGGGCATGGAAAGAATCTTCAGTTATCCATACATCCGGATTGAGGATATAAGGACTGTTCACATGGAAAGCGACAGATTCTGTTAAGTTAAAGTAGCGAAAACCGGCTAGAAGTCCATATTCTAGATGATTTCCCTCTTCAATATTTAAGTAACCATTGATTTCAGCCCCTTGGATGCTATTATGGACTTTAAGCGTTCCTGTTCCGGCGAAAACACCCGTTAGGGATAAAGGTTTTGAGTCTTCCTCATTTGCGAGGACATTAAAGAATGGAATGTTGTAGTTGGGGGAGCCTTCGAGCCCATTCGACACCACTTCCATTTTCTTTGAAAATCGAGGAAGGAATAAGTAGCACACATCGATACCAACAACATTGCAGCGTTCGAGAGGCAGACAATCATCGAAAGAGCAGCCGAGCTTGAATCTACCTCCTGAGCGCCATTCGGAGGATATATTTTTTTTACCCAGGACCACAGACGCCTCTTCTGTTACTAGAGGAACAGGCTCTGGAATGCTTGTCGTTGTCCAATAAAGATATTCAGCATCTCCTGAAAAGTGGGTAGGAAATGTGGAGACATTAACTAAGGCGTAATTACCAAGACCATTTACTTCACCTTGAAGGAAGAGACTTAAGCATAATCCAAGAAAGAAAGTTTTTTCGAATTTTTTTTTCATTGTGACCTTTTGGGAAATTAAAACGGCAGTTGAGGAGGTTGAATCACGTTTGGTATATCGTGCCTAGAAAACACATGTCAAGAAAATTATGGTTGTTATTTAGATGAGCTTAAACGGAAGGGGAGTCAGATTCGTCAAAGATTTCATCGAGGGTGATTCTTTCTTTATAATTTTTAACGCACATTTTTGTAATTAATCCTGCTACATTGTGATGGACGCCGACATCGCCTAGGAGTTTTTCTTGATGGATTTGTCCAAGTGCATAAACATCTTGTGCATACAGGATTTTAGCCATTTTATTTAGCAACCCTTCCATTTCTCGAACGGTATTTAGAACAGCAACTTTTGGGGAAGTATTTTTTGGGGATTCGGTCAAAGCTTGTTTAAGAAGTTCTTTGTATGTTTTCTCGTCTTGAATGCCGGTAGAGTGTAATAATGATCTGAAGTTTTCTGTCAATTTTCTATGTTCTTGCATATCTGCATCTGAATAAAATCCAAATGTTGACCCGCTCCATTCGAGAGTTGACCAATTATATGTCCCATCTTCATTTTTTAGTTGTTTAGCCCCCCCCCAATCTGCGATTACACAGGTTCCTTCTTCTAAAAGGCAATTAGCAGGCTTGATATCCCCGTGTCGGATTCCCAAATCATGTGCCCGTTTAAGCCCTTGCATCAGTTGAGAGCTAAAGTCAAATCTTTGCTCTCTTAACTCGTCCGCAGATAGTCCTGCTCCTATTTTTTCTAAACCATCATCTATATTTCCGAATTTATAACAATGTGCCAAATATGCCATTTGGCCTGTCTTTAAAATGACCACAGGTCTGTCGGGAGGAGTTTGAATCCCAATATGAGGTCCCCCCTCATGCAGTTTTGCTAATATAAAGTATTCGTTTTGCAAGTCCCTTTTTGCTTCTTCCATATGTTGATAGTTGGATAAAATGGACATTTTTATAATTTTAGGACCTATTTGATCGGCTTTCAGAGATGCATCAGTAGGGTTATAAATAGGGATGGCTCGGTATACACGGCCAAAAGCCCCCTCTCCAATCAACGGGCCGATTGAAAAGGCTGTCTTATTTTTTAAGAAAACACCATCACATACCTGTGAGGTATCATTTAAAGAGTGCGGACTTTTAATTGTTAAGAGAGAATCTAAACCCTTTTCTTCTATGCGTTTAGCTATTTCCTTTTCGTCTATGAATAAGTCTTTGGCAATCCGTTTAATATCAACATAAAGAGTAGGAGTTCCCTTTTCGATATCTTTTTTATTTATTACAACATACTTGTGTATGCGCTCTGTTATAGGTTCATAAATTAAAGCTAAACAATCGTCGTTGAATTGAGGCGGTGGGGTGGTAAGTTTTGGAGATGAAACTCCGGGTGTTTTTGGCGATGCCGAAGAAGCTCGAGACGGAATTTCAGATGTATAGAAACTTTTGGAACTATCATTAGTAGAATATATAATAAATACCATTCTGTTAGTTTATATTTATTATACAATTTTTAAACTATAGTTTGTGTGTTTTATTTTTATTGTTTGTTAAGTCTAAATTTTTGAAAATTCAAGACAAAAGAGAGAGAGATTGTGGAAATCTGTAAGTATTTGATTATTTGGTCCTTATAATTTATTGAAAAACAAGTAGATGAGCTTTTGCATAGCATTGTTA
>JBAWZJ010000191.1:0-4356 GCA_037143085.1 Parachlamydiaceae bacterium
ATATTATGGACGGTCATTTTGTTCCCAACCTCACAATTGGTCCGCAGGTTGTGTCCGCGATTAACCGTGCAACATCAATGTTTTTAGATGTTCACTTGATGATTTATAATCCTTTCGATTATGTAGAGCGTTTTGTTGAGGCTGGGGCTGATATGTTAACCATTCATTTTGAAGCAACGGAAGATGTTGAAGAAACATTAGCCTATATCCGTCGCTGTAATATTAAAGCTGGGTTAGCTTTTTGTCCTGAAACCTCGATGTCGATGATACCCAAATTTCTGGACAAGTGTGACATGATATTGTTGATGTCGGTGCATCCAGGATTCGGCGGACAAGAATTTATGCCTGAAGTGATAGAGAAAATAAAATTTACCAGGGATGTTTGCGATCAGTTGCATCTTCGTTCGGGAGGTGTTACATCACGGCCTGGTAGTGGTGGTAAGGAATTGCCTCCTTTTGATATCCAAGTGGATGGTGGAATTGATGAAGAAACTGGCCGTCAGTGCGTGGAAGCTGGTGCAAATATTCTTGTTGCAGGAACGCATTTATTTAAAGATCCAGATTTAGGGCAAGCAGTGCGCCGTTTGCGTAGTGCCGCTGAACAATAAAGAGGGTAGAGGTTTATGGTAGTTAGTAACAACATCACTCCTGGGATGACCCTGTCGATTGGCGACAAGCTCTATCGGGTCGAATCGTGCGTTAAAGTGACGGTTCCAAAAGGGACCCCATTTGTTAAAACAAAGCTTCGTGATTTAAATAACAATGCAATTGTCGAGAAAAATTTTAAACTCGACCAGAATGTTAAAGATGTCGCTTCAGCAGATAGAAGGTTAGAGTGTTTGTATCTTGAGGGAAAAGACTATCTCTTCCTCGATATCGGTAATCTTGAACAAGTTCTTGTTCCTTCTTCTATCATAGGAAAGCTTGTAAACTACTTGAAAGAAGGGGTCGAACTAAAAGCTTCTTTTTTCGGAGACACAATCTTTGCTGTAGAGTTGCCACAATTTCTCGAATTGATGGTTGCTAAAATAGATGAGGAAAATAAACGTAAAGCGACTGCAAATAATGCTAGAATCGCTGTATTGGAGACTGGAGCTCGTGTGGAAGTTCCTCCTTTTGTTGAAATCGGAGATATTATTAAAGTTGATACGACTCGAGATGAGTATATACAACGTGTTTAAAGTATTGGGGGATGAGTGGAAATAAAACACATAAAAGAGTTAATGGCTGTCATGGGTCGCACAGGCACCCGGCGTCTGATGATTAAGAAAGATGGTTTTGAACTTCAGTTGGAAAGACAAGAGAATGGGAAAATCATCGATCCTATGATGGATATGGTCGACGAAATGGCGTTGCGTCAAGAAAATGCATTCCAAAAAGCGTCGTTTGCTATTTCAAAAGCAAAAGAAGGATCCCTTTCCCATAGTACTGGAAGCCATGCTAATGAACAAGACGACACCTCCTCCAGTTTGTACGTGACATCTCCAATGGTCGGTACATTCTATAATACCCCATCACCTGAAGATCCGGTATTTGTAAAACCCGGAGATAAGGTAGAAAAACATTCTGTCGTCTGCATCATAGAAGCAATGAAGGTGATGAATGAGGTGAAAGCCGGTGTCTCGGGGACTATCGTAGAGGTACTCGTCGAAAATGGACACCCTGTCGAATTTGGAACAAAACTTTTTAGAGTCTCTTAATCATGCAGAAAGTTTTAATTGCAAATCGCGGTGAAATTGCTGTCAGAATCATTCGTGCATGTCACGATCTCGGTCTGGAGACTGTTGCCGTATACTCCCAAGCTGACGCCGAAGCCTTACATGTTCTGCATGCTGATGAGGCTATTTGTATTGGGGAACCTCCAGCGAATAAATCGTATCTCCGTATTCCAAACATCCTTTCAGCCTGCGAAATCACCGGTGCAGATGCTATCCATCCTGGTTATGGTTTTTTGAGTGAAAATGGAAACTTTGCCTCGATTTGTGAAAGCTGTGGCTTAAATTTTATTGGTCCATCACCATCATCGATTAACCTTCTTGGCGATAAATCAAAAGCTAAAGCGACAGCAAAGAAGGCTGGTTGTCCTGTAATTCCTGGTTCTGAGGGTATTGTCAGTGATCTTAAGCACGGGCTTGAAACAGCTAAAAAATTTGGTTACCCCATATTTATTAAAGCTGTTGCCGGCGGTGGAGGAAAAGGGATCCGTATCGCTCATGATGAGCAAGAATTTTGCAAATTTTTCCCTGCAGCACGTGCTGAGGCAGAGGCAAGTTTTGGCAATCCCGAAGTCTATTTAGAAAAGATGATCGTTAACCCTCGTCATATTGAAGTTCAAGTGATCGGGGATAAATTTGGCAATTACGTTCACCTAGGCGAGAGAGATTGTACTATCCAGCGGCGACGACAGAAGCTCATCGAAGAAACTCCAAGTCCAGTGTTGACTCCGAAGATGAGAGAAAAAATCGGGCAGGCTGCTGTCAATGTCGTTAAAGAAGCTAAATATTTTTCTGCAGGCACTGTTGAATTCTTATTAGATGCTGATCGCAATTTCTATTTCATGGAAGTGAATACAAGGATTCAGGTTGAGCACACAGTCACAGAAGAACTGACAGGGATAGATCTTGTTCGTGAACAGCTTCGTGTCGCTATGGGAGAGAAGCTATCATTTAAACAAAAAGAGATTGAATTTAAAGGGCACGTGATCCAATTTCGTATTAACGCTGAAAATCCCGCTCACAATTTTGCGCCCTCTCCGGGGCGTTTAGAGTATTATTTACCTCCTGGTGGCCCTCACGTTCGTGTAGACAGTGCTTGCTACTCCGGCTACCAAATACCTCCTAATTACGATTCGATGATTGCGAAGCTTATTGTTAAAGGAAAAGATAGGCAAGAAGCTATTGCTGTTGGTAAACGAGCCTTAAGAGAATTTCATATCGGTGGAGTTCATTCCACGATTCCGTTTCATATTTATATGTTAGATGACGACGCCTTTTTACAGTCAACATACGATCTCACATATATTGATAAGCTTGTTGCTGAAGGGGCACAATTCATTCCTGAAAAATAATATTGCATCCATTCTCCTTTTTTGTGTACCTTGCTTTTTTAACAACAATGGAGGATTGTATGATATCAAGTAATGCGATTGCTGGAGCTAATAACGGTTTCTTAAACTATTTACAAAACGGTTTTGAAAGTAATAAAAAGGCAACCCTGGCGGCCGCTTTTGGGGTCTCCGTTCTCTCTCTTGCTGCTTTAGATCACGTCTATAATGGAAACGACGGAGTGATTGGAAATGTTGTTGGTTACGTTTCAGACAATATTGTTTCTATTGCCGGAGCGGTAGCAACCGTAGCGATTGTCTTCTTTTTTTCTCGTACGCATGAGCAGATGACAATTGTTATGAGTCGATATGATGAGGCTTCAAGGTCTCCAAACAGCAATCCAGCGAGTCCATCAGATGTTGCTGTAGCTAGGTCCTCTGCAACAGTTAGCCCAGCTCCAACTGTTATTAATAAGGGTGAAGATAGTAAAGACGAAGAAGCAGACCCATCAGGTATTTCAGTACATAGATCTTCTTCAGCTGATAGCTTGGCTTCATCTGTTGTTGAAAAAAGTGAAGATCATGCAGATGGTGTAGCAGCTCCATCAGATATCCCATCACCTAGATCTTCTCCAAAAAGTAGCCCGGTCCCGACGATTCTCAAGCGCGAAATTATTGAAAACCTTTTATCGAAAAAAATTTCTATTCCAGCAGAATTCGTAGAGGAGTCAAAAACGGATCGTTCATCTCATGACATTTCCCCAAAAACCTTAGAATTGGGGGATAATCCAGATCAATCTTTTATTTCTTCTAAAGATCAATTATCTGAAACATTGCTCCAAATAGTTGATGACGCTGCGCATGATACGACTATTCGCCCTCGTTCAGAGTCCCCTTCTAAGATCAGTATTAGTAGTGGTCCATATGACATTTTAGTACCTGAAGATCCACTATCTATTCCACCTAGTGGTTTCGAAGATTCTAATACTCTCGAGAAAGATCCCAACTTATTAGCTTTAGAACAAGCTTCAAATGTTTGATATTCTATAGCTATTACTAGTGTCTAATGACGAGAATTCACGTAGTTAGACACTAGTACGTTGTTAAGGTAGAATTTACTGTTTTTTCTAGCGTGAAAGCTCCCGCGGTTGAATCGATCGAAAAAGGGTTGTATTGACTAATACTACCCCTTTTTTGATCGTTCAACCCCGGAAGCTTTCGCGTTAGCCAAACCCTAAAATTTGATCTTAACAACGTACTAGTGCTCTTTCCCATAAATTCCTTACACTGGATCGAACGTGAAAGCTCTCGCG
>JBAWZJ010000192.1:0-4340 GCA_037143085.1 Parachlamydiaceae bacterium
CCTATATCCGTGAAATTACAGTTCAGGTGGCCGCACAGGGGTTCTGACTCCTGTAGCCGAATTGGAGCCTGTTTTTCTAGCCGGTAGCACAATAGCGCGAGCTACCTTGCACAATGAAGATGAGGTGCGTCGCAAAGATATCAGAGTCGCAGATCGGGTGATTATTGAAAAAGGGGGCGATGTAATCCCCAAGGTCGTTTCTGTCGATCTCTCATGTCGCAAAGAGGATACACATTCTTGGTATATGCCGACCCATTGCCCAAGTTGCGGAGCACCGGTGGAAAGGGTCGTAGGGGAGATAGCTATCAGGTGTCCAAACAGCTTGGGATGTCCAGACCAACAGCTCAGACGACTGATCTATTTCTCCGGAAAGGAAGCAATGGATATCGAAAATATGGGAGAAAAGGTTGTTGAACAACTTGTTCTGAAAGGGTTTGTAAAAACGCCTTCAGATATCTACCGTTTGACTGAAAACGAATTGTACCAGTTGCAGGGGTTTAAGGAAAAGTCAGTGCAAAATCTTCTTCAAAGTATTAATAAATCGCGTGATGTCACGTTAGATCATTTCATCATGGCCTTAGGGATTAAACATATAGGATCGGAGACGGCGGAGCTCCTTGCTCGGAAATGTGGAACGGTCGAGTCGTTGATGAGTATTCCTTTGGAGGAGCTGCTAAAAATCGATGGGATTGGCGATAAAGTGGGGATGGCTCTTATCGACTATTTTGCTGCAGAAGTGAATAGGAAGGAGATCCAAAAGCTCTTGGAGCTGGGGGTTAAACCGCGAGAGCTTAAAGTGATCAGTCATGCAGGGCATCTTTTTGAGGGGAAAATTTTCGTGCTAACGGGTTCTCTTCATGCCTATACGCGCGATGCTGCGGCTTCACTCATCAAAGAGCGCGGAGGGAAAGTTACAGACTCTGTAAGCAAAAAAACTGATTTTTTGCTGGTCGGTGAGTCTGCGGGTTCAAAATTGGAAAAAGCGCGAACTTTAGGGATTTCAATACTTACTGAAGAACAATTCCGCTCATTATTATAAAATTTTTAGGAGAAAAAAATGAACAAAATGTTGTGTCTTTTTACTTTCGCAACTGCGATATGCTTTGCTGATGCTGAGCAAACAAAAGCTCCGATAACAAAAGGTGTTGCAGTTGTCCATGCAACAGATGGAAATAAAGTTTCTGGTGTTGTCTCATTTACAACAGTTCCGGGTGGTGTGAGAATCGTCGCTGATATCAATAACCTAAAAGCCGGTAAGCATGGATTTCATGTTCATGAACACGGAGACTGCAGTGCTCATGACGCTTCATCTGCTGGTGGACATTTTAACCCTACAGGAACTAAGCACGGTGGCCCGGGAACGGTAGAACGTCACGTTGGCGATATGGGGAATTTAGAGGCTAACGAACAAGGATATGCCCATTATGACAGAATTGATGATCTTATTCAGTTGGATGGAGAAAATTCAATTATCGGACGTTCTGTTGTCATCCACGCTGATGAAGACGACCTAACTTCTCAGCCAACAGGAAATTCAGGGGCAAGAGTTGCGTGTGGGATTATTAACTAATCTTTCAGTATAAAGAAGATTATGCTATAATAAGAGTGGTTAGGTAGTTGAGTGTTATACCGAACGTGATTCAAAAGTTGGCATTTCTAGTGAGCCAAAACACCGGGACTGAAGATCGTAAGGGTTAATATTAAACAGTTTACGATCTTCAATCTACGGAATACGCAACAGAGATTGCCACATTTTGAATCATGTGAGGTGTTTTTATTAAATTTTTGAGGTAGCTATGGCTTCTCCTATTATTAATCATCCTTCTGTCCCACAGGTTCCCTCAGTAGGTGCCGGTGCAGCAGCTGCTCCTGATGCTTCAACAGCAGGAGCAATTGCTCAGTCAAGCGGTTCGGCAGGGGGAACAACAACGACTATTAAAAGTTTGGCCGATTTAAAGAAAAAGGCTCCTGCTGTTTATAAGCAGATGATGATGGGGATTGCGATGGATATTTGCAACGATATGCAGGCTAGCCAAGAGCGATTAAAAGAATTGCAAAAAGAGTATGGTAGTTAGGGAGTAATAAGGTGTTTGATACTGCGCTGTTTCTTGGTTTTCCTGTTGATGCGTCATATGCTCAAAAGTTACGAGGGGCTGACCCTGTTCTTGTGGGTGTCTTTATTCACGGAGCTAATGGTGAATATCTTTCAGATGTTCAAAACGAAGGTTGTCGATATTTGGGAAGATTTATTGCCAGCAGCGTGACTGTTGCGGATCTTTCTCTTTTAGAACAAAATATTTATAGTATATTAAAAAAAGTGACTCCTCACGAACGGGTTGATCTTGTTCCTTTGGTTTTATTCACAATACAAAAGACGGCATAACATGGAAGAGGTAGACGGTAGTACTTTTTTTATTACTGAAGAAGAGGCAGGGGAGCGTTTAGATAAAGTTCTTGCGTCTCGTTTAAAAAATGCCGGATCAAGAACCTATTTTCAGTTCCTCATCGACGAGGGAAAGGTTCTTCTTAATGGTGTTCCAGTCAAAAAGCGAGTTAAGCCGAATGCTGGAGATGAGGTAGAGGTAGAATATATCCTCACTCCAGAGTTGACTTTAGAGCCGGAAGATATTCCTTTAAAAATAGTGTATGAGGACGACTTCATCGTCGTTGTGAATAAAGCACCGGGCATGGTCGTTCATCCAGCCATTGGCAATTGGACGGGAACTTTTGTCAATGCCCTTCTATTTCATTGTCGAGGTTCCTTAGACCAGAAAAATGATAATTTGCGGCCAGGTATCGTTCATCGTCTTGATAAGGAGACTTCTGGTTTGATCGTCGCCGCCAAGACGGCCGCAGCGCAACAACGTTTGATCGAAATGTTTGCCGGCAGACGTGTGTATAAGGAATATTTGGCTATTTGTGTTGGTAACCCGGGTAAAGGAACGATTGATGTTCCGATCGGAAGACATCCGGTTAATAGAAAAATGATGGCTGTTGTTGAAGATGGCGGTCGATCTGCTATTTCTCATTTTACGACGTTGGCATTTAATGAAAAATTAAGCTTAGTCAGTATTGTTATAGCAACAGGACGGACGCATCAGATTCGTGTTCACATGAAACATAAGGGCACTCCTGTTCTTGGAGATGCGATATACGGATCTCCTTCTTCAAATGCTAAATATGGGACTAATAGACAGTTATTACATGCATATAGACTTCGGTTTGAACACCCGATTACGGGAGAGCCTGTTTCCTTCGAAGCCGAAATACCTGAGGATATGCACAAAATTTCTAGCCGAATATAACTTAATTGAGTACTCTTAGTCTAACGGGGCTAGCAACGCAATTGCACCGCGCTGAGAGGCTGTTTGGAGGGGGTAGAAGACCTCCTCAGATGGTTTCAAAGAATAACTTCACAAATGAAACGAGGGTCGGGTTATGAAAGAGTTTGTTGCTTACATTGTCAAGAACTTGGTTGACCATCCTGACAAAGTTAAGATTAATGAGATTGGTGGTACACAGACATTAATTATAGAGCTTTCCGTTGAGAAATCAGATATCGGAAAGATTATTGGTAAAAAGGGCAAAACGATTAACGCTATTCGCACGCTTTTGATGTCCGTTGCCAGCCGGAATGGAATTCGTGTTAACTTGGAAATCTTAGAAGAAGATGGCAATCCAACCGCAGAGAACCAAGCCGAGTAACGCAAGTTGCTAGTCGGAGATCGCATGAAATGAGGCTGGCCTTCATTTCAAACGCTCTCCGACTAGCAAAGTTAAATCCTAGAAGAGCGCGCGCGGGCAGGACTCATTAGCACTTGCTGTCTCAATACGCTTAAATCCTTCCTCAGAGTCTCTCTCCCATAAGACTTTATAACTACTAAATTCAGTGCAAAGCCGCAGAGACGCATCGGTTCGCGTAAATTTTCGCTCGTCAAAAACGTTGACTTTTTAATTGATTTTTATATGAATTATTTATTTAAATTTAAATAAATAATTCAAGTTTAAAATGTTTGTTTTTTTTGTTTTATATATAGTTGTTAAATAATCGTGAATTGATTTAAAATTAATTTTAGATGGTTTGTGCATGTTCATAGGGTTCCCAATAAACGCGAATTTAGCAGAATAAGCAGGACAGAAAAACAGAGGAAAATTCAACCAACATAGTATTCCTTGTTAGAGCCTTTATTTTAGGCATTACAATTTTTTCTGTCTTATTTTGTCTATCATAGATGTGTTAAATATGGAAGGAGTAGACTATGAGTTTCAAGATAGGGAGTTCATCTATACCGAAGTAAATTCAAAAGTTGGCAGCAGGAGCACCAATCGGTCTGAATTTA
>JBAWZJ010000193.1:0-4324 GCA_037143085.1 Parachlamydiaceae bacterium
GTCTTGCTCCCCTTTTTGTATCGCTGGAACAAGAAGCGCCATTAATTTTTTAAGCTCATCTTGAAGAGTTTCCATGGAGACTGGCCCCTGAGCGGCACTTTGAGATCCCCGCATAACAAGCCCTCTCATCAAATCCCTAAACTGGGTGATCTGACAAAGTGCTTCTTCATTTTTTTGTTTAACATCCCTTAGTTCTGCTGCAACTTGAGTTTTCTCTTGTAAAAGTTGATCAGCATCCTTCTGTATAGCTTCGATATCTTGTTGTGTAGCTTCGACAGTTTGACGTGTTTTTTCTAAATCTTTTAGGAGACCTTCCCTGTCTTTGTAAAAACTTGTTTTAACACCATCTGCCTCTGCTCTCAAAGTTGCAACTTCTTCTTCAAGCCCATTTTTTTCATTCAACAAGAATGATAGAACCTCATCTTTTCCTTTAAGCTTTCTTAAAAAACCTTCTTCTTCATTCCCAAAAGCAATTTCGAATTGTGTTTGAAGGCTCCTTAATTCTGAACGCAGGTGGTTCGACTCGTTCGTTTTTTCATTAATCAGCCCCCTTAGCCGGGTTACTTCCTCATTTAAAACGCCACCGTCATTTTCAAAGCCAGACTTCTCTATTTGAACCATCAATTTCTGTTCAAGTTGCTGAATCTTCGTTTCAGCTGCATTAAGAGATCGACTTAACCGGTCATTTTCTTCTTGAAGTGCAACCTGATTGAATGAACCTTCTATTTCCCTGTCAGAGGAAATCGAAAGCCTGCGAAGAAGAGGATCCTCATCAATAGTTGTTGCTATATTTAATTGATCACGAAGTTCTTCAACATGATTCGCACCATAAGTTGAAGCCATCATAATTTCTAGCGAAAGGCCTGTTTTTTGAGCTGCTTTATCAAGACTCTCTTTAAACAAGCTCTTTGTCAAAGGGGTTATTTTTGAATCACTTATGAGTCGCGTTTGAAGTTGCAAAAGGGATGTGACTAAATCCCGTACTCTCCCGTTTTCTGGATCTGGAATTACCTTCAACTCTTCTGCAATAAAGCCAAGAGCATCGTTGATGTCGAATTGTACAATAACTGCATCCGAATCAACATCTTCATAAACTCCCGGTATTGTGGAATTAGCTGCAACCGGACCAAATGCATCCATGAGTTTTCTTACATGAACTTGCAATCGATCAGCATAAGTAACCTCTTGATGTTGAGAAGAAAATACTCGTCCTCCAATACTAACAATACGATCAAAGATCTCTCTAAGCTTAAAATTAATCGAATAATCCTCTCTGGAACTTTCCCTAGGAGAGCTAGATCTGGTAGAATAACCAGCAGAATCAGAACCTACCATTGCACCATCAGAACCCGCACTAAGTACAGGACTTGAACGAACATCCATAAACCACCTTACTAAATTTATTTTTAAATAATACAAAATATTGTATCATAAAAATAAAAATAAATCAAATACATATAAAACAAATGTGATTAAATAAAAAAATAATTTAACAAATAGATTAATACCGATAAAAAGATGTTTCGAAGGTTCCCCATATTTTTCTTATAAAAAATGATAGACAGAACTGCTTTTGACCACGGTATACTAGACGATCTAAATTTAGGCTCATCACACAAATGAACACCTAAACTTTTCAATATAGTGAACGCTGTTCAAAAAGCTAAAATAGTATCAAGCCTCAGAAGAGTCTCTTAATATTGCAATCTCTTGTTTAGCTAATCTTAATTTTTCTGTTAGCTCAGCATAACCCGCATCAAGTTCTTCATTATATCCTTTAACAGTCGCAAGCTCTTTCTCAACTACTGTTAGCTTACCTTTGAGCTTAGCCACCTCTTGAACCGATCGGTCATTCTTACTTACCTGTCCTTCTAACTCCTCAATAAGCGTTCTCATTGATTGATTTTCCTCACGCAAACGCTTAATTTCACCTTGTGTTGCTATCGGTTTCGAAGAACTATCAACCCTTACGCCAGAAGGTTCTGCTTCATTTGATTTTTGTGCTAATAACTCTAGCTTACTTCGCAGCTCTTTGTTCTCTTGAACCATATCTTCCAGCTTGCTTTTTACCGCATTATCTTGACCCTCTAGGCGTTTCATTTTTGCTTCTAGCCCTTTTGTATAATTAAGCTCTTGACTAAGCAACGTGTTATTTTCCTTTAAAGATTCAATACTTCCTCTTAAAGACTCAAGCCGTTGTTCATACGCCTCTGCTTGTTCCGATAATAAGCTCGATTCCACATCAGGTCCCTCTGAAAATTGGAACGAACTATTACCTACAGATATTGGTCGAAAAGGAGATGTTAGTTCTGCTCGACTTCTCTCTTGAGAATCAACAGAGGAAGTCTTGCTTTTTTTTATACCTTCCGCAATCCCCTTCTGAATCGCAGAAACCAACACTGCTGTTGCAACGATATTACATTTTTTTGCCAGCTTAGGATGCCTAGCTTCTAATTTCCTAATTTCCGAGTCTAGGCCATCAACCTCTCTTTGCTTTGACTCTAAATCGGTAATATTTTCGAGAAGTCCAGGTAATTTTTCATAAAGAGATGCAGCACTCGCTCCAAGCTTCTGCATTTGTCTTGCTACGCCCCACCCCAATGAGTCTTTAATAGAACTTACAATACGCGTTAATATTCCCCCAATTCCGGTTCCTCGAGAGGGAGTAAAAGTATGTCCTTCACTTGTTTTCCCCGCAGGAAGGCTATCTTTAGGAATTAAAGATTGTTTTCCTTGATCGTCTCTATTTACCCCATTCAAACCCATAAAAACCTCACTCTCTAATAACTAAAAATGTTAATTTTATTATATTTTATATTTTATTTTAAAAACAATAATAATTAATATTACAATTCTTTTTAAAAAACATATTCCAGAAAAAACCTTTTTATGGCACAATTTATCCTTACAAACCCAACGCTATTGAAAATTTGGAGTTTTTAGTGCACCAAAAACCCAAGTTTTGAATCGCGTCGGGTATAGCGACAGTAACCTGAAAAGCTCAAGAAAAAGTTGTTGACAGAGAATCAGAATTGTAGCAAAACACTTTTAGTTTATACCGAACGCCATTCAAAAAAATATGTTTAATTTAGGAGTATAGAAAGTGGACTTTCTATTCAATCTGTTCGCACCGGCACCTCCTGCCCCTCGAATCGAAGACCAAACGAAAGTCAAGTCAATGTATCAATATTGGCGTGTCCGGATCTTTTATTCGATGTTCATCGGTTATGCGTTCTATTATTTTACTCGTAAAAGCTTCACTTTTGCTATGCCCGGCCTGATCGAAGACCTCAATTTTACAAAAGGGGATCTTGGTCTTCTCGGCAGCATTCTTTATGTCACCTATGGGATCAGTAAATTTGCCAGTGGCATTATGTCTGACAGGTCAAATCCACGCTATTTCATGGCTGCTGGTCTGATGTTAACAGGTATTTGTAATATCTTATTTGGCCTCTCCTCATCACTTATCATGCTCGCAATTTTTTGGGGACTTAATGGCTGGTTTCAAGGTTTTGGCTGGCCTCCATGCGCTCGATTTCTGACTCATTGGTATTCACAAAATGAGCGGGGATCGTGGTGGTCTTCGTGGAATGTCTCCCATAACATTGGAGCCTTTATTATCCCTTGGATTATTGGCGCTGCTCTGTACCATTTTGGTTGGCGCATGGCGATGTACATTCCTGGTGTTTTGTGTATTTTTGGCAGTCTTTTTCTTATCAATCGCCTGCGTGACACCCCTGAATCGTTAGGTCTCCCCCCAATTGAAGAGTTCCGCAACGACTATGCCGGAGTAAGCAAGAGCGATCTCGACGGTAAAAGAGCATCGACGAAAGAGATTTTGTTTGATTGTATCTTGAAAAATAAATACATCTGGCTCCTCTGTTTTGCTTATTTTTTTGTTTACGTTGTCAGAACAGGATTCAATGACTGGACGGCTTTATTATTACACGAATCAAAAGGATACGGTCGCTTTGGAGCTAACGGCTACGTCTCGTTATTTGAAGCTGGCGGTTTTTTTGGCAGTTTATTTGCTGGCTGGGGATCGGACCGTCTATTTTCTGCAAGACGAGGTCCTGTCAATGTGCTGTTTGCATTAGGAATGCTTGGATCGACAATTTATGAAGTGTAGGAGCACGATTTAATAAGACATAGGATTTTTTACTAACTTTTTCCAAAATGTCATAAACTTCATTGACACGATGATCAATTAAATTTTTGGCACTTTTAATATTGGCGGCTAAACCGGTAGAAATTAATTCTCTTAAAACAAATGGTCGATACATTTCCAAAGCAATTTCTTTGGGTAGACCGACTTGATTAAGTT
>JBAWZJ010000194.1:0-4301 GCA_037143085.1 Parachlamydiaceae bacterium
CTAAATCCTGCAACAGTCCGCTTTAGAATCATTGAGTGGCACGGCTTGTGATGTAGCCAAACATCAAGCTGGAGCAAAAGAACTGCTGGGTGGGAGAATTTCGCACGTTTGGATAGATTGCTTAGCCTTTTGCAAATCATCGGGTGTTCCGATAACAATAATGGAATCACTTTCTTGGAGGATAGTGTCTGCAGCAACTGAAGTCATAGTTTTCCCTTCCCGACGAATGAGCAAAACAGTTAGTCCATAGTTTTTTTTAAGTCCACTCTCCAAAACAGTTTTCCCCACAAGAGGCGATTCTTGTGGTAAGAAAATCGTTTCTATCCTTGCTTCAGAAGGATCCAAAGAAAATGCTGAAGCGCTTTCCAAAGCCTCATTGTGTAATCGTAAGAGTTCATATCCTTCGGAACGAATCTCATTGACACATTGAATGAGTCGCCCATGCGGCACATGAGCCTTCTGCAATACCCTTGTGAAAATCTCCAATGAGGAGCCGAATTCATCGGGGACCACATCATCTGCTCCTATCTTAAATAATCTCTGCACATCTATGAAATAACGAGTTCGAGCGATGACGTAGACATCTGGATTTAATGTTTTTGCCGTATTGACAATCCGCATGCTTGAGGCGGAGTCTTTAATGAGAACAGCTACGGTTTTTGCCTTTTTTATTCCAGCATGTATTAACACAGTGGAGTGAGATGGGTCTCCATACCGAATTGGCTCTCCCCTGCTTCGAGCATCTCTGACAACATCAGAATCCAATTCTAAAATAATGTAAGGAAGCCCTGCAGCTTTTGCAGCCCTCGCTAAGTGTTGGCCTCTGAGGCCAAAGCCAACAATAATGATGTGACCTTCAAGAGAATCGTGCGCCTTATCATTTCCGAGAGTATAATCTCTCCCCCCAATCAACCTTCCTGGAAGAGTTTTTTTACTTAACCAAGCTGTTATCTGATGGGAAAACCCCATTAAGTAAGGAGTCATCCCCATTGTCAGGAGGGAGACGGCTAAAAAAACTTGATAACCGTAATCTGACAGAAGCCCTACAGTGCTCCCCGTGTGTGCTATAATAAAAGAAAATTCCCCAATCTGACTGAGCGCTACTCCAGTTAATAATGCCGAGCTAAGGGGCAACCCTAAAATCAAGGCGCTTCCTCCAGCAATACATGTCTTAAGAAGAAGAACGAGGAAGGCTAACCCTAAGATGAGATGAGGTTGCTGCAAGGCAAAGCCTACATCAAGGAGCATTCCCATTGAGACAAAGAAAAAACTAGTGAAAATTTCTTGGAAAGGAAGGATATTACCTACAGCTTCATCGCTATATTCCGACTCCGAAACAACAAGTCCTGCAAGAAAAGCTCCTAAGGACAATGATAAACCAATGGAGGAGGTGACCCAAGCCACAGCGAAACATATAGTTAAAATACTCAGCAGGAATAACTCTCTACTACGCGTTTGCGTGACATAATAGAGAAGCTTGGGAATCGCTCGGAAGGCGATGATTGACATAACAAGCAGCATCCCTATTCCCATCAAAAAGCGATAAAGATGTTCCAAGTCAAATTCCTCGCCTGTCCCTGCGATTACAGGAACAAGCAGCATCATCGGAACTGCCACGACATCTTGGAAAATGAGGATGCCTAGAGTAAGTCTTCCTTGAGGTTTTTCACTTTCAGAACGTTCTTCTAATACACGTAAAACGATGGCAGTGCTGCTCAGTGTCATCAAAAAGCCAGCAAATAGTGATACAGCCCAGGAAAGTCCACATAATTTGGCTATAAAAAGAGTCGTTAGAAGCGTCCCAAAGACTTGTAACATCCCGCCACCAAAAAAATAATACCGATAGCGAATGATATTTTTGATCGAAAATTCCATCCCTACAGTAAATAGGAGAAGAACGACGCCGATGGTAGCTAAGTTTTCAACATCCCCGACAGCGGAAACTAGCCCAAGCCCATGAGGTCCACATAAGACGCCTGTGAGCAAAAATCCGACAACAGTAGGCATGCGGAAACGGTGGCAGAGTAATAATACAGCCACAGACAATGCAAAAATAACAACGATCTCTTTAAAAATCGGTATTTCCATGTTTTTCTAATTCCTCGAGAATGCGCTTTTTATACTCTCTATAACCTTCTTGAAGGTCTATGACACTCAGGTTATATACAATATCTGGCGTCACTCCTAAATTTTCAATTGGTTCCCGGTTCGGACGCAAGGCAAAGGATGCTGTAACCGAAACCTCTTCAATACCGCTCAAATTGCGAAATGATACTATATCAACACATCCCCCAGCACCGGCAGTACGCGTGCCCAGCAAAATAGCTCTTTTATTATCCTGCATAATCGCAGGAAAAAAATCGCCTCCGGAAAAATCTAAGCTATTAATCAAGACTACTATTGGTTTGGTATAATGTACTTCAGGATTTGGTTCAACCGTTTCTAGTCCATAAAGGGGATGAAAATCGGTAAATAACTTCCCTTGATTCCACTGGTCAATAATAAAATAGCAAGCATCGATGAATCCTTTCCGAAAAGTCTCACTCAAAGGAAGGCCATCAAACGTCTCACCAAAAATGTCTGTCCAATCTTTTAAATCGTCGGTAGACTCAAGGTCTGCAATAAGGGTTCCCGCTTCACAAACATCCTCTTGAGTTAGCTTTAACCGATGTAGAGGAACTTCTAGCGGTTGGTCTGTTAGCATACTGAGCAAACCGTACACATAAGGAGCAGAGCCTCCTGGGTTATTTAGCTGATCGATTAGTAAAACATCAGACTGTTCTTCAAAAACCTTAATAATCTCCCCAAACTGCTTTGCAAGCTTTTCTCCATCTTCACCAGTTTCATATGAAGGAATACGCACATATCCACCCTTCTTCCCACTAGGTAACTCAAAAAGATAGGCATGGAAATCGCCCTCCTCAGAAGCGCTCCATAAAACAGGTCCCAAAATAGGAATCATGCTTTTTTTAGCCCCTAAAGTCATAGACGGTTCCGCGTCAAACCGATGAGAGAAAGAAAGGGCTTTATAGTAAGGCGTCATGAACGATTTTTTTAAAAATGACCTTGTTTGCTTTGCTTTTGATTTTTGCGCTTTTGATGCTGATGTCACTCCCTTTGCAAAATTGTAGCTTAGCGGAAGTGGTGAAACGACCTCCTCTTCCTGATACCATTCTACTGTATAAGTGAGAAGATCTCCGGTTTCTTTAGAACGAACAACTATATTGACAGAAGAGTTGCGAGGTAAGGGATGACCAAGAAACCCCATTCTCTGCGTAAAAAACAATTCAGCTAACGCCTGATCTGTCGGTAAATAATTACTCCCTACAGCTTGACGCTTAAATATCTCCATCACTTTATGAATATCAATGCCTTCAAAAGAAATAATTTCATCTCCAACAGACAATAAAAATTCTTCATCATCAGAAAGTATTTCAACAATGAAATACCTCCCATGCGCACTTTGAATCTGAAATGGCAACATTGCGTATCCTGTCGAATAAAACGTTGGGAGTACGTGATAATCCTTAAATGAGAAAAGCAAATTTTTGATAAGCATTTGAAAATCTGTAGATTCTGGCAACAACCTGTTTTTTACTCGAGTTACTGTTTTTGCCATTTCTTGATCAAAATTTAAACCAATGTTCTCTACCTTCCAATTCATCGGAGCATAAGAAATAAGAAATAGCTGATTAATAAACTGAAGATTGGTCAAACACTGCTTCTGTGCAAAAGAAAGATTTTCTCCTCTTTTGCTATGCAACGCAAAACTATAGGGCTGACATCGTTCTATTGATGTATTACTAAAAATTAATACAGGGATAAATAAAGATAGCAGAAAAATTAAAATTTGATTTTTTCTCACCAAAAACCTCTTGTTAAAGCGGAAGATCTTAACATAAGTCTTGATTGAGCGACAACGCAAAGATGCTGGCTGATGCTTTTCGTTGAACTTAAAGTATTAAAACAATTACAATATCACTTTTTATATTCACAATCTGGGGTGTATTGGTCATGAAAGCGAAGTTTATTTTTGTTACAGGTGGGGTTTGTTCTTCTTTGGGAAAGGGGCTGACAGCTGCTTCTATAGGGTTGCTTTTAGAGAAACAAGGACTCCATATTGCCATGTTGAAATTAGATCCTTATCTCAACGTCGACCCAGGAACGATGAGTCCTTACCAGCATGGGGAAGTTTACGTAACCGATGATGGAGCCGAAACAGACCTTGATTTGGGCCACTACTATAGATTTACCAATACGCCTCTATCAGCAGCATCTTCCGTCTCCTCCGGACAAATTTA
>JBAWZJ010000195.1:0-4284 GCA_037143085.1 Parachlamydiaceae bacterium
ATATATAGAGGGTGATTAGGATTTGCCTCCCATTCCACTGAGGAGGAACCACGATCGACATCCGCTAACATTGCATTAAGAATAAGATTGATATTCTCTTGGGTATCAAAATTGCTGTGAGAAACGTTTACTAACGCTTTCATTCTTTGAAATTCATTTTCAACGTCGAAAGGTAAACCGCTTGGAAGGCCGTATGTTTTCAGGTAGTTTATTGATGACAGTAGTTCTCCAGACTCTTGAACAGAAAGAGTCGTGTGCATTTCAAAACTCTTTATCCGATAAAAATGAATAATTTTAAGACGGCTTTTCTCTTCAACAGGATCTGAATTCATGATTAATTCATTGAACTCATTACTGCTATCGAACAATTGGTATTCATCGACCTTTAAATTTAATTTCTTCTCTACTTCGTTGAACGTTTTTTGAATAACTCGGGAAAGGTAAGCAAAATAACTTTCAATCGAAGGATTTTGAATTAATTTTCCAAGCTGGACACCTGTAAAACAGAATTTTTGAATTGATTTGATCAAACCTGGATCTTTAACTAAGTTTTCTTCAAATATCACGGGATTCACTATAAATTCGTGTACAATCTGAAGGTGGTCTGTATCTAAAAAATTGGTAAAATCACGACTAATAGCCGCTAAATTTTCAGTGATTTTTAAAGATTGGGTATTACCTGCAGAAATCAAATCTCGTGCTTCTTGCACACCTAACCGAGAAATTTCATCAAGGTTTAACGCTGTAGTGACTGCAACTTTATTGATTGATATAGGTTCCTTACTAAACTTAACAATAGCCCCTATATCCGCATCTTTAATTGGAGGAGGAAGAAATCCTATTGCTTTTACCAGAGAAGTTGGTGGAGAGGACCCCTTATGTATTGCATTAGCTTCAGCCTTTTTGGAAAACAACGGCCCAGAAGGCACTAATAAATCCGGTGATAGCAGGTTATCAACTGAAGATGCCGAGCCAACCCATATTTCATGTCCTCCAAGATCCAGAGATCCCTCTTTTAGGACTCCAGTATCGTTTAAAAGCAATTCATCCACATGCTTTTTTATTGATTTTATGCCTTCGACCAAATCTTTGGATTCATCACCGATAAAACCGCCGACCTCAATAGCACGTTCGATTGCTTCAAAGGTCGATCCAATACCGATCTGTAATAACCTTCTTTTATGCTCTCGATCAGGTCCAGAAACTAATTCATTCAGATTACCTGTATAAAATGCTTTTGTCGCTGAGAATAGTGTTAAAGCACGCATTCTTTCAGCTAAGGGGGCGAAGACATAATTTTTATCAAGGACAGCCATTGACGATGCGAAGACGCAGTTACCAGCATATTGAGCATCACGCAACAAGTCAGAAGACACCATTCTTGTATTTATCTCCCCACCGACAGCAGGCAAAAGAATTTCATAAAACGCTTGCGGTAGTGCTCCCGTGATGAGTAGATTTTTATTCATGATACTATTAATAAAACTGGAGAAAGCCCCACCCGCAACCCGTCGAGGATCGATATTAACAATTTCTGTAAAAGGAAGAGCTTTAGAAATTTCCTCACGATGATGATGGTCAAGACCTGCTCCTAAATTGAAGAGCCGCATGATCATCTTCCCTTGAGGATCTTTTTCTATTTCCATCATCAAAGTATGATGTCCTTCATACAAGATTTGGCCAATAGGGAAAAAAAATGTGTCCCCCTCTTTCATGTTTTTAAAACGACTTTCGATTAAGCGACCTTTCTCTAAATCATCAGCCCTTAAAACATTAAGTCCAAATGCGAATTTGTCTATTGCCTTCTCAACGGATATTGTATCATCTTCTCTCTCTTGTTTTTCCAGCATCTCAGAACAACGTTCGGGGTCGCAAACAGAAGAAAAATTTGGATGAGAAGCAAGCGCTTTTTGATACGATTTTAATGTGTTGAGTAAATATGACATTTCCGAAGGATACAACCCTTCAAGCTCCTTGCCACCAACACCTTTTACGTTTTTAATGCTTTGACTATAAAGGGAAATTAGATTGGAATAAATAATATCCGATGGAGCATCTGTTTCCTCACTGATGATATCAATGAAATCGCTAATTAGACGCTTATTTTCACCCCTTAATCTATTTTCAGATATAAGAGGCTTTTCTTGAACGTCAAGGCTCTCTTTTGAAGGAATTGATATTTCATGAATTTCCACCTTCCTTACTGGCGCTGGAATCTTGGGCTTCAACGACTCTATTATAGTTCTACTTTGCTCGATGATTAATTCTCTTTGTCGAAGCTCAACAGCAATGTCCTTGCGCCAATCAGCTATTTTTTCAATAGGATCTTGTCTCTCTGGAATATCTTTTATGATGCTCGATAATTTTTTTAACACACCATTTTGGATTGGATACACATCTTCAACAACAGGATCTATATTCCAAAGTTTTTCATCCGTCGCATTAGCTATTCGGATTCCTTCATTAATAACAGAAGGAACTAATGTTTCATCAGCAAGAATATTTAAGGTTTCATTAAAAACACCGATTCCAGAGATAATAGGAGAGGCTATATCATCGACATGATCTTTTGTTTCTAAAAGAGACTCCCTTGTTGGAAAAAGGCTATTCCATCTTTCTGCGTAAGGATTGGGGTTGATCTTAGCATTGACAAGCATCCTTGTGATAAAATGGTTATCAACAACCTCCTTCACTTGTTCCGGATTCAGCTTGTAGCCATATTTTGAAATTGCATTCTGAAGTGTAGGCAATGCATCAGGCCATTTTTTTGTTAACTTTTCAAGATTAGTATATGTTAAATTTTTATCAGCAAGAAGAGTCCCAATCAACCCAACTTCCTTGTTTATCGTTGCGACAACTTCTTCAGGAACAGACTCCAAAATATCCCGTTGAAGTTTAGCTGCACGTTTCGGCATTTCTTTAGCAGTTTCTAATCGATTAATTACCCCTGTTATTTCATTTCCGATAAGAAGAGATGTCAGAAAGACTTTAGTTATTTGCTCCGTCGATGGGCGCCATTCTTCAGGAATGTATTCCAAAGGATTAAGATAAGAAAAAACACGACTAAGAAGGCCTCTTGGAATCGGAGGTCGATCTACAACCAACTGTTTCCACCTATCATCGCCGTAATTAAAATCTATATCGTCTGTTTTAAAATCATCCTTAAAATTCTTTTTTATGGATGCTATTTCTCTACTTGTTGAGCGGAGAATATTATCTAAGGATCGAAGATGAAGGCAAAAAGCATTCGGTAGATTTTCCCTGTCGATTGTATTCAACACTATTTTAAAATTGTTTATATGTTTACGCAATGCAATCAGTTGTGCTGCGGCATCTGTTTTGTCGGGAGAATGGCTTTGTTGTAAGAGAAAACGAAGATGCTTTATATGTTGAGAGAGTTGTTTGTTGACAGTTTTAACCCAATCTTCCACCTCTTCTTCAATGCGTTCTATTGATAGATTATGCAACTCCTGAAGCTTAATCGCTTTCATTTTTTTATCTTCATCAGAAGATAATGTTATTTCTTCTTGTATCTCATTATCGACAGATGAGATAAAGTTCATAAGCTTTGAAAATTCTATATGTGCAGAAAGAGGGTCACGATCGCACAACTCATCGAAAAGTTTCTCTGTTTTAAATGTCGATTCGGTTTTTTTCTGATAATTTATAATAGCGTTGGATAACTCCTCCAATTCAAAAAGAACTTTACCCGCTTGATCAATACCCTTTTCAGCTTCTATGATCAATTGTTCCGATATTTTTGATTTTGCTTCTTTTTGGAGAAGATTTTTGCAATTTTCCAACTCTTCTTTACATTGTATAATTGCTTGTGCCTCATCTTCAGTAATCGTGCTTGAGGTCAGTAAAAGGCAAGCGAGAGAATTGATGTGTTTAATTACAGATGCACATGTATTTATAACAACGTTTTCTGCTTTATTTATCTTTTTAGAAGTTGTTTTTTCCGCATTAAATATCCTATCTACAGACTGCATCGCTTCTTGTTGGATATCGATCAACAATTTTTTTACATCATAGGAAGCATAAGGACGAAAACCACTAGCTTTTATCGCATCCATCGTTTGATTAGGATCTGGAAATTGAGGATTGAAATTGCAGGAATTAACCATAAAATCTTTTTTAAAAAAACTAACTATAAAAAAAATTATATTAATAAATATTAATATAATTTTATCATATTTATATTTTACTGTCAATCAAAAAAAAATCGGAGGGCGAGGGTGGGTAAAGATTGACCCCCATGAGCTAGAAATACTAAATTGTATT
>JBAWZJ010000196.1:0-4248 GCA_037143085.1 Parachlamydiaceae bacterium
TCGTGCAGCTTCGCGTGCTTGAGCGGAGAGAATAGCTTTTTCGGCGATTGTTTTTGCTACTGAAGGATTTTCATCGAGAAAAATCGAGAGTTCTTCGCCGACAATCTGTTGGACGACAGAGCCTACGTCACTATTGCCTAGACGTTGTTTTGTTTGCCCTTCAAACTGAGGGTTAGCCACTTTTGTTGAAATAACGGCTGTCAATCCCTCACGCATGTCATCGCCGCTGACGGAAATCTTATCTGTTCTTAAGAGATTGTTGTTTTTAATATAATTGTTTAACACACGTGTTAGCGCTGTTGAGAACCCTGTAAGGTGCGTTCCACCATGTTTTGTCGAAATGTTATTAACAAAAGAATAAATCGTTTCTGTATATGTGTCATTCCATTGCATTGCAACATCGATTTCGATTGGCCCATCATCTCCTTGTTTTACTCCATGAAAGTATACAGGGGTTGGAAACAGAGTTGTTTTATTTTCGTTCAAGAAAGAGACAAAAGAAACCAAGCCGCCGCTATAGCAGAAGTTTACATCCTCTTTATCATCATTTCGTTCATCGATGAAGTAGATATTGATCCCTTTATTAAGGAAAGCAAGTTCTCGCAATCTCTTTGCCAAGATATCGTAGTCGAATTCGCGAACTTTCATGATCGTGTCATCAACGACAAACGTGATCTTGGTCCCTCTTTTTGTTGTCTCACCGACGATTTTTAGGGGATGAACAACTTTCCCTTGAGAAAACTCTATCTCATAAATTTCTCCATTTTTGAATACTTGGACGACCATTTTCTTCGATAGAGCACAGACGCAGGATATCCCCACGCCGTGAAGTCCGCCGGAAACTTTATAGGTATCCTTATCAAATTTACCGCCAGCATGTAAGACCGTCATGACAACTTCTAGGGCAGAGACATCATATCCCCGTTTAATCGATTCTTTTTCGTGTTTTTCAACAGGGATACCGCGGCCGTTATCTTCGATAGTTACTGAATTGTCCCGGTGCAAAGTCACATAAATGGCAGAGCAATGGCCAGCCATGGCCTCATCGATACAGTTATCGACAGCTTCATAGACCAGTTGGTGCAATCCGCTAACGCTTGTATCGCCGATATACATACCGGGACGTTCGCGAACAGCTTGAAGTCCCTCAAGGACAGTAATGGAGCTGGCATTGTATTCATGTGCAACCGGTTCGGGAGCACTGACAGCAGTGGGGTTATCTTGAGACATGTGCGACACCTTTAAATTGTATTAATCATCCAATCTTAAAAACGATATTTTGGATCCTAGTTTTTGGAAATCTTTGTTGCAGAGCAGTAAGAATTTTGTTTTTATCATGCCTGCTGAGGAGGCTGTGTAAAGTGGAATTACGCACTTTCACCGTTAATACACCATCAAGAAATGAAGTTGCTTGTGTCATTGTGGCAAGCTTGAGACCTATCACATCCGGCCATGCTTTCAGAATCAGTTCCGGTTGGTCGCGATAGAGACTATTTAGCCTCGACAATGCACCTGAAAGCAAGTCGCCGACATGGCGAGAAGTCACCTGAGTACCTTCATACTTGTAGGGGTTAACCATTGCTTAATATCCTCTCGAAAAAGTATGAGCTTATCACATATAGATCCCTTTCGGCAAGTCTTTTGATCCTTGAAAATGCAGTTAAAAATAACGAGATGATTAATTGTTTTTAACCCTCTGATTACGAGTCCGTTGAAGGCTGCCCGAGTTTGAAAGTTAAGCGCGAAAAATTTCAGATTATTGTGAATCAAAAGATTACGTTAGAGCTCAACAATTGCACATGTGAAGGTTCTGAATTTAAATTCAAACTATTCGTTATCCTGCCGCCGCAGGCGACCCCGCATATCCTAGTACACCGTTTCACTTAAATTGTCTGCTTTGACGCAGTCAAATCAGACAGTTTAAGTGAAACGGTGTACTAGTTTGTAGGAAATTAAGAAATAACAAGATAGGCTGGATAATGACTTAAACAGATTTTACTTCAAACATCTCCGGAGCTTAAAATCAAATTTTGAATGACGTCGGTATACTAACTCGAGGTTTTCGTTTAGTCGATGAACCGAAATGTCCATTTAAAATGGGAACTGCCTGGATGTAAGAGATAAGAGACTAGAAAATCAGCGCCCCAAAAATTATCTCCACCACCGAGCGGGATGATGTGCATTTCTTCATGCTGTTCTTCAGAAATCAACGCTAACGATGAAGTCTCCCCTTCAAAATGAATGAAAGTAGAGGGACCTAAATATCTATTTAACGAGCGGCGCTTAATGATTTTTCCATTTTCCATCTTACAAATTTGGGCGCGGACGAAGAAGGAAAAAGCTAATGCTTCACGTTCTAACACTTCGCGAAACATCACTTCGAGTTTCATTTCTTTATCTTTCCATGTCTGCTGCACATCAATCCAAATGCCACTAGCTCCAGATGTGAAAAAATCATTTTTAAGAGAAGCTGACACCATTCTTGAGGTGCCCTTGATGACGCTTTGATTGTCGCCGGTGTGAACGTCTTTCAGATAGTTTTTCAATAGACGGCCATCGCCATCAATCCCAAAACCACGACAATCATTTAGAGGCATATATTGAGGCCCCAAACAGACAATACGAACATCTCCAGCATGGATACACCCCATTCCCGATCCTCTGCCGAAAAGCGCTGAAACGCCACTAAAAGTTGGGGAGCGGAATCCGACTAAACCAATGCTCGTGTCTTCGATTGAGCTCAGCAATAGGCTTTGAGCTTGATTGTCTTCCGCTGCATCCAAAGGAAAAACTTTACTCAAAGCAACAAGATATGCAGGAATATCAAAAAGATTTTGACTTTCAATTTGTTGGTAAAGATTTTGAGCAATGCTCTTAAATTCCTCCGAAGTTTTTCCGGCTGCATTGAACAATAGAAAATTATGAATAATCAAAGACTTCTCAGAGATTTCCCCTTCTTTTGCAAAAAGACCGCAAAATGGAACACAGGCGTGATCCAAAGTATTTTTTTGCCATTCCGTCAAGCGTAAAGCTGCAGCGAGGATATGAGTAGAAGATGTTATTTTTGCATACAAAAACAAGAGAGATCCCAGTTCGGCATGAAATACCGGCTGAGGGACTTCCCCTGAAAGAGAATACCCCGACGTGTCAGTTGAACACGCCCCGCTTGGAAATTGAGAAATTTCAAGCTCCTTCCAAGGGGTATCAAGTAATACGGCAATAACCGCTTGGTACGCCAAGACAAGCTGAAATTCCGGCCATGGCGCTACAGTGCGCAGATGGCGCCATTGGTTTAAAAGCAATGATGAAAAAGCTGTTAAGACTCCATTTGACTGGAGTTTTAATGTAACAGCAAGCAGAGCACGCCATTGTTCAAGAGCTGTAAGCACATTAAACCCTGTCGACTCTTCATCAATTTTCAAACAGGCCTCGATAAGATGTTCGTCATAGAGAACATTATCGAGACCGTCAATTTTTTGAAAAGAAGCTTCGAGGCAACGGAAAACTAAGTCAGATTGAGTTTTTTGGTCCATTAATGTGTATGAGCTAACTCATTTTCTCGTATATTGCGTTTAGATATAGACTGTCCTTTTCCTTCTATCCGTTTACGCATGTTTTTCCCAGGAGTGAATTTAACAGCGTTTCGAGCAGGAATGACAATAGGCTCAGCTGCTTTCTTTGGATTGCGTCCTATTTTTTGTTTTCTTTGAACAACTTCAAAAACACCAAAGTCGCGAAACTCTAAACGGTCGCCATCTGAAAGACTGTCTGTCATTTTATCAAGAAAAGCCTGGATGACATGTCGTACATCATTTGGATGAAGACCTCTCTCCTCAGAAATTGAGTTGATCAGCTTCTTTTTTGTCATCGTGCCACCTTTCTTAGTCAATGTTGCCATAAGCTAAAACTCCTTAAAAGTTAAATTCTAAACGCATTGAAATACCCATGATAAACAAGTTTTTTTTCAATTCAAGAAAAATATTACATTTTCTTGATAACTTATTCCTCTACCCTGAGTAAAATTTTATTTTTTTTTCCTGTCGCCAAAAGTAAGAGGCGTCCATCTATAAGATCTTTCTCTGTAATCGCTTGATCTCCCGCTTCAACTTTTTGGTTATTTAGATAAACACCACCATTGAGAATCAGACGACGCGCTTCCCCTTTGCTTGACTGAACATTTGCCTTAACCAGTACGTCGACAAGTTTCTGGCCGATAATATCAACCTTTTTCATGATATGGTTTGGCAT